>JACPQK010000077.1 GCA_016190535.1 Chloroflexota bacterium
CTTGGCTATCTCCTCGGTAAGCTCGGCGGGGAAACCGTAGGTATCAAAAAGCACAAAAGTAGCAAGTCCGGAGACCTTTTCGGCAACTGCCCTTACCGTTGCTTCTACCCCCTTGAACTGCTCATTGAGCCGCAGTTTGAACACCTCGATTGGTTCATGCGGGCCTGTGTCACGCATCTGAACCATATTTTTCAGACCTCCGAGAGCCTCATCTACGGGCCTTAAGTCCTCTTCTATCACATTCCTTCCGCTAACTAGCAGCATTCCTTCCCACGCTCTGCAGTCTCTACGGAAATCCTCAACTGCCAGAGAAACCGCATTCAGCAAATGATTGATTGGCCGTTCTGATAGCGCATTGCGGAACGCAGCCTTGAACGTGGGGAAATATTCCCTCAGTTGCCTTCGCAACTCTACGATGGTTCCCTCCAACACGCCACTTCCAACGGCGACAGTGTTATGGAAGCTGGCCTCCTCGTGCTCCACCAGGCGCAGGACGAACTCCTGCTGGCGCACCAGCTCGGGGTAGGCGTGGCCCATCTGCCCGATGACCGCCTCGGCCACCTTCGCCAAAAAGGGCTCCTTGAGGCCCAGCAGCCGGCCGTAGCGCACCGCCCGGCGCAGCACCCTGCGCAGCACGTAGCCCCGCCCCTCGTTGGAGGGCACCACGCCATCGGCTAGCAGGAAGGCAATACCCCGACTATGCTCGGCTACGATCCGCAGTGCCCGGTCACTCTTGGCATCGCGCCCATTGGGTACGCCCGATAGCTTGCTCACCAGACGGAGCAAGGGCTGAAATATCTCGGTATCGTAGAAGGAGACCCGTCCCCCTCGGCCTGAGCTCGGGACGAAGGCTGAGCCTGCCGAAGGATGCTGTCCGGCGACCACGGATACCGCGCGTTCCAGCCCCATGCCGGTATCTATGTTGGGCTGGGGCATCGGTATGCGCTTGCCGTCCATGTCCTGGTCGAACTGGGTGAACACCAGGTTCCATATCTCCAGGAAGCGGCCGCAGGGGTGGGCTGGCTCGCAGTCGGGGCCGCAGCCGTACTCCTCCCCCCAGTCGTAGTGGATCTCGGAAGACGGGCCGCAGGGGCCGGAGTCGCCGGCCGGGCCCCAGAAGTTGTCCTTCTCCCCGTAGCGCAGGATGCGGGACTCGGGGACACCCAGGGCCTTCCAGTGGGCAAAGGCCTCGTCGTCGTCCAGGAATACGGTTATCCACAGCTTTTCTTTGGGCAGGGACAGCGCCCGGGTGACGAACTCCCAGGCCCACTGTATAGCCTCCTTCTTGAAGTAGTCCCCCACGCTGAAGTTGCCCAGCATCTCGAAGAAGGTGAGGTGCTTGTCGTCCCCCACGGAGTCTATGTCCGTGGTGCGGAAGCACTTCTGGCAGGAGGCGAGCCTGGGGCTGGGGGGAACAGCCTCACCGGTGAAGTAGGGCTTGATCTGGACCATGCCCGCCGTGGTCAGCAGCAGGGTGGGGTCGCCAGCAGGCACCAGGGAGGAGGAGGGCAAGCGCAGGTGCCCCCGCTCCTCGAAGAAGCGGAGGAAAAGCTCCCGTATCTCGTCAGAGGTGGACGACAAATCTCGTGAACCTAGAGCAACCGTATTTCTGATGGCATTTAGCTGCTTTCCGTCAATTGTAGGCGGGCCAAATAGGGGTGTCAACGGAGCGTAGCCCCCCTCACCAATAACCATTGCTAGCGCTGTGGCAAAATATATACCTCTCCGGAAATGTCTATGCAATTCGCTCATCTCGCAGTATAATTCCGGCTATGCCAGACCCCCCTGGCCCCACCGCACGTCTTTGTGAGTGGGCCTGTGCCACCCGCTATGCTGACCTGCCTGCCCCCGTCCGGGAGGAGGCCCAGACCCTCCTCTTAGACTCCGTAGGGGGTATGATTGCTAGCGCCCGGCTGCCCACTTGCCTGCCCGTGGTGGAGATGGTGAGGTCCCAGGGAGACCACGGCGGTTGTAGCATCGTCGGCCACCCCTTGAGGACCAGCGTGACTCTGGCTGCCCTGGCCAACGGCACTATCTCCCACGGCGACCAGATAGAGGCCACCGGCCAGCGGGGGGCCGGCCACTTCGGGTCCGTCCCGGTGCCTGTAGCCATCACTGTGGCCCAGTACGTCCACGCCTCGGGAAAGGACTTCTTGCGGGCCCTGGCCCTGGGCTGCGAGGTGACGGCCCGGGTCAACAGTCTCCTGGCCGAGGTCCTGGGGACCGCCCAGCGCAAGTTCACCGAGGTCATCGGCGGCACCCTGGGGGGGGCCGTCGCCGCCGGCCTGCTCCTTGATCTGAGCCCACAGCAGTTGGAGCACGCCCTGGGCCTGGCGGGGACCCACGCCAGCGGGCTCAGCGCCGGGACGGGCGCGATGGGCGGAGACCATACCCACCAGTCCAAGTCCCTCCAGCGGGGCATGGCGGCGCAGACAGGGGTCATTGCTGCCCTGCTAGCCCAGAAGGACTGTCACGGGCCCCTGGAGATACTGGCCACTGACAACGGCTTCTTCGACGTCTTTGCCGGGTACGCAGGCCTGGGCAAGCGGGTGACCGAGGGCCTGGGAGAGACCTACCTCATGCGAGAGGTGTTCTACCGGCGCTTCTCCGTGGCCGGCCCCGGCCAGGCGCCCCTCTATGCCTTCTCGCAGTTGCTAAAACAAGAGAGCCTTAAAGCCGAGGACATCTCCCTGGTGGAGGTCTCCCTGTCCCGGGATGGCTACCTGGCCGTAGCCAACATGCGGCACGCCTCCATGTATCTGCCTACTGCCCTCTCCCTGGCGGTGGTGTTTGGAGAGGTGGGCTTCCAGCATTTTCATGACGCTCGCTACTACGATGACCCCCGGGTCAAGGCCTTCGAGGAGCGTGTGCGCCCCTTCCCCAGGCCGGGGAAGGGCTCGCCGGGCAGCCGCCTCCAGATGCAGATGCGGGTATTCACCCGCGATGGGCGGGTACTGACCACTGATATGCGTTACCCCTTGATGAATCGAGAAGAGCTACAGCAGAAGTTCCACGCCCTCGTTGGGCTGAGGGCCAGCCAGGAACGTGTTCTGGAGCTGGAGAGGAAGCTGAAAAGCATTGAAAGTATGGAGGACGTAGCTCCTTTTATCGCTGAGCTAGAACTGGCCTCATAGTGGATAAGGGTTTCGAGTCTCTCAAAGTATCAAGGAGGACACCATGGCGAAGATAGGTAGACTGTTATCCATAGCAGGCGTCCTGGTGCTGGTGCTGGCGGCCTGCGGCCCGGCGGCTACAGCAACACCTACCTCTACACCCGCCAGCGTAGCGCCGACGGCCACACCCGTGCCGGGGACCACCCCAGTGCCCACACCTACCCCCACCAGGGCAGCCCCCACCGCTACCGCCGGCCCCGCCGCTACGGTGGCTCCCAAGGCCGGGGGCACGCTGCGGGTCATGTCGGGCACGCCCAGCACGCTGGACCCCCACGTCAGCATCACCCGGGACGGCACCTTCATCTACGCGCTCTTCGACACCCTGCTGCAAACGGACAAGGACATGCAGCTACGCCCGGGGCTGGCCGAGTCCTGGTCCATGGCAGACCCCACCACCATGGTGCTCAAGCTGCGAAAAGGGGTCAAGTTCCTGGACGGTACCAGCTTTGACGCGAACGTAGCCAAGTGGAACCTGGACCGCATCATGGACCCCAAGACACCTTCGTCCCTGGGACGGCCGGCATTGCCAGCCCTGGCCTCCTGGGAGGTGGTGGACGATTACACCTTCAAGGTGAAGCTCAGCAGGCCCTCGGCCCAGACCGTTAACGGGCTGGCGCAGTGGGCCAACTCCATGGTGTCTCCGGCCGCCTTGACCATGTGGGGCAAGGACCTCGGCCTCCACCCCACGGGCACCGGGGCCTTCATCTTCGAGAAGTGGGTATCGGACACCTATGTGGAAGTCAAGAGGAACCCTGACTACTGGAAGGCGCCTCTGCCCTATGTAGGGCAAATTCGCTGGACCTGGATCCCCGACTCCGCCACCCAGGCGGCCATGTTACTCACCGGCAAGGTGGACATGATGGAGGTCACCCAGCCAGAGGATGTATCCCGGATCCAGGCCGCCGGCTTCCGCACCATAGAAGGGGTCGGGGAGATTAGTGCGTGGGCCTACTTCAACCCCAACCGGCCACCCTTCAACGAGTGGAACTTCCGCCAGGCAATGACCCTCGGTCTCGACCGGGAGGGCCTGGTGAAGCTGGTAATGAGGGGGCGGGGCAAGCCGACCAGCACCCTGATACCCGATGTCCACCCCGAGCACAACAGCAACCTGCCCGTAGTGCAGCGGGACGTGGCCAAGGCCAAGGAGCTGCTGGCCAAGTCCAGCTATAAGGGGGAGGTCATAGAGCTGGGCTGCTGGCCCGGTGTGGCTGCGGCCCCACCCCTGTGCGAGGCCATGCAGGCCCAGTGGAGGGAGATCGGGATCAATGTTCAGGTACTTATGCACGCCGCGGCGGTGTATGGCAGTGTGTTGAGCAGAATTGACTATTCGGTGGCCCTGGCCTGGAACCAGCAGTTCCCTCTGGAGTACCGGATCATGCGTTACCTCCATAGCGCGGGGTCCAACAACCGCGGGCGCTACGCCGTAGCCAATCCTGACGCCGCCCGCCGGATAGATGAGCTGGCCGAGCTCATCGACGGCAGCATAGACTGGAGTGTCAGGAAGCCCGCCTTCGACGAGATCCAGAAGATCGTCTACGACGAGGCGCTGGACCTGTTCATGTTCAACCCCATAAGGACCTTTGCCCTTGCCGACAGGGTCCAGGGCTACCAGCGCTATCTGGCCAAGGAGTGGTACCATGAGATCTGGCTCAAGGACTAGGGGTGTGTAACGCTCAATATTTCGTTACGGGGGCGGCGTTCTGCCCTGTTGTCATTGCGAGGAGGCCCGATGTTGCATCTGGACGACGAAGCAATGTCCGCGCTCATTTCAGAGTGGGCCTTGAGATTGCTTCGTCGTCCTTCCAAGGGAAGGACTCCTCGCAATGACAGACTACACTCGGAATATGGGCGTCACTAAGCACTGAACGCGGGGACCGCTAAGCGAAAAGCAAGTGGATAAAGGGTGTTGAGAAACACACCATGTGCCCAAGCTGGGGGCACTCTAAGGAAAGAAGCCCTCGGCTCGGGCAAAGCGTGATCATATTATGACTACATGGTATGGTGCGCCTGGATGGTGTCCAGGCAAGTCTCCGCTCGCCTTTACTGAGATGAGGCCATGACCCGATACATAGTACTGAAGCTGCTGTGGATGGTCCCGGTGCTCTGGCTGGTGGGCCTGGCCTCCTTCATGCTCATCCAACTGATCCCTGGGGACCCTGTGGACGCCATGCTGGGGCAGAACCCCGACCCACAAGCTGCCGCCCAGTTGCGAGCGCAGCTCGGGCTGGACCAGCCCCTCCATATTCAGTACGGAAGGTGGCTGAACAACCTGGTGCACGGGGACCTGGGCCGGTCCACCCGCTCGCCCTACAAGACCGCCGACGAGATAAAGGCCCGGCTACTGCCTTCCATCGAGCTGCTCGTCCTGTCCATGGTGGCGGCCTGGGCCGTGGGCCTACCTCTGGGCGTCTACATCGGGAGGAGACCTGGCTCGCTGCTGGACCTTATCGGCACCACTCTGGCCAGCGTCGGTATGGGCACGCCCAACTTCCTGCTGGGGATAATCATGATCTACTTCTTTGCCCTCAAGCTGGACTGGCTGTCTCCCGTGGGATACATCTCCCCCTTCGAGGACCTGGGCCAGAACCTCAAGCTCATGGTCATGCCCGTCCTGGCCACCTCCACGACCTTCCTGCCCTCGCTGGTGCAGCAGACCCGGTCCGCCGTCCTTGAGGTCTACGACGAGATGTTCATTCGGACGGCCCGGGCCAAGGGTCTGGCAGAAAGGCAGGTACTCTCCCGGCACGCTCTGAAGATCGTCCTCTTCCCCCTGGTTACCCTCACCGGCCTGAGGATCGGCGCTATGTTTGGCGCCGGGGTAATTACCGAGACCCTCTTCGCCATACCGGGCATGGGCAGGCTGCTGGTGGACTCGGTGGCCTACCGGGATATCACCGTAGTGCAGAGCGTAACCCTCCTTATTACGGCCACGGTGCTCTTCGCCAACCTGGCGGTGGACGTCCTTTACGTGTACCTGGACCCCAGGGTCAAGTATGGCTAGGACGTTGAACAATGCAGGGGAGAGGTAACAGGCTAGCGGAGGGAACGGTGGCCTCCAGCGCCAGGCCAGGGACGCTCAGGGGGCTATCCGAGGCTATGTTCCGGCTCCGAGGAGCCGAGGCCCTGCGCCGGCTCCACCGGCACAAGCCGGCAGTGCTAGGGGAGATAATGCTGCTTATCGTGGTCCTCTCCGTGGCCTTTGGCCCCTTCTTTGCCCCCTACCCGCTGGACCGGATAAGCGCTGATACCAGCCTGGCAGCGCCCTCCTGGTCCCATCCCTTTGGCACGGACAACCTGGGACGGGACATCCTTACCAGGGTCCTCCATGGAGGGCGGATCAGCTTGACAGTAGGATTCCTGGCTGTGGCCCTGGGCATGAGCGTAGGGGTAGCCGTGGGCCTGATAGCTGGCTACAGGGGCGGCAGCTTCCTGGACCAGGCCATCATGGCGGTGCTGGATGCCTGGAGGGGTTTCCCTTCCCTGGTCCTGGCCCTGGCCCTCATCGCTGCCCTGGGGCCAGACCTCAAATACGTCATCTTAGCCATTGGAGCCACCAGCATACCCCAGTTTGCCCGCATGGTGCGGGGACAGGTGCTGTCAGTGCGGGAGAACGACTACGTCCTGGCGGCCAGGGCCCTGGGGGCTGGGGTATCCCGGATCATGTGGCGACACGTCTTCCCCAATGTGCTGGCCCCCATCATTGTGCTGGCCGTAGTGGCGCTGGCGGGGGCCATCCTCTCCGAGGCGGGCCTGAGCTTCCTGGGCCTGGGGGTGCGGCCACCCACACCAAGCTGGGGCCTCATGGTAAGGGGTGGCTATTCCCACCTGGAGGCGGCCCCCTGGTTCTCCCTTATCCCCGGTGCCGCCATCCTGATGACGGTGCTGGGGGCCATGCTGCTGGGCAACGGGCTGAGGGACGCCTTCGACCCCAAACGCCGGGGCCGGTAAGGCCCTCCACTCCCCGTTACAGCCTGGTTCCCTGCCGGCCTCTTATGGGAAAAAATCGAGAGGCTAACCTCTAGTACCTAGTTGCAGAAGTGACTGTACATTTCCCCTCGCCCCTTGCGGGAGAGGACTAAGGTGAGGGGAAGCCTTGACATCACCCTCATCCTAGCCTTCTCCCGTCGAGGGAGAAGGGATTGGAAATGTATAGCCATTTGCGCAACGAAGTACTAGGTAACGTACTGGCCGCCATTGATGTGAAGGGACTGCCCCGTGATGAACCCCGCCTGCTCCGAGGCCAGATAGGCGCAGAGGGAAGCGACCTCTTCTGGCCGGCCCACACGGCCCACGGGGATGTTCTTCGCCCGGTCCTCAGCCCTCCACGAGGCCGCGGGACCCGGCCACCCCGGGTACCACCGCTCAGGCCTGATGGTCTGGAAAGTCCCCGGTGCTATGCAGTTCACCGTAATCTGATAAGGGGCAAACTCCCCGGAGAGACCGCGGGTCAGCCCCAGGATGGC
Organism: Chloroflexota bacterium; assembly: GCA_016190535.1. The sequence continues at coordinate 7,637 of JACPQK010000077.1, forward strand.
TGTCTTGCTGGCAGCCACATGGGCCCGTCCAGCCCCCCCCATAAAGGCTGCCATCCCGGAAAACAATATGATCCGGCCATACCTGCGCTCTACCATGCCCGGCAGTACCGCCCGGGTACAGTAGAAGGCACTCTTCAGGTTTATGGCCATTACGCTGTCCCACGCCTCCTCGGACATTTCCAGGAAGGGTATATCAGGCCTGACCGCTATGGTGTGGACCAGGATGTCGATGTGGCCCAACCTATTGCGGGCAGCTTCCATCACCCGCTCCACATCCTCTCTCTGGGATACATCGCCCACGGCGGCCAGGGCCTGGACACCCAGCCCCCTAGCCTCCGCGGCCACCTCCTCCGCCTCCTGGGCATTGGCCCTAGCGTTTACCACAATATTGGCCCCCTGGCGGGCAAACTCCAGGGCAATGGCCTTGCCTATGTTCCTCCCCGCCCCCGTCACCACAGCGTTCTTGCCTGAAAGCAGCACTGAGAACCTCCTCTTGTTTACTCGTCCCCCTCTACACGTAGACCCCGGCAATCCACCCAAACATAACCCCCAGTTAAGTCAGCAGCAGACCCCCATCCGCCACGATTACGGACCCCGTCAAATAGTCCGCAGCAGGGCTAGCCAGGAAGAGCACCACCCGGGCGATATCGTCAGGCTCCCCGGCGCGCCCTATGGGTATACGCTCCCCAAAGCGTTTCCGCACTTGCTCTACAGTTGTCCCGGGGCTCGCTGAAGACATGGCCATCTGCTCGATACCGGGGGTCCACACCGAGGCAGGTGCCACAGCGTTCACCAGTATCCGGTGCGGGGCCAGCTCCAGGGCCAGGGTCTTGGTGAGCATGACCACCGCGCCTTTGGAGGAGCTGTAATGCGCCAGATTGCGGGGGGGATGGTAGGCACCGATGGAAGTGATATTGATGATCCTGCCGCCCTGCTTTGCCTTTACCATTTCGCGGGCTGCTCCCTGAGCGCAGAAGAACATGCCTTTGAGATCGGTGTCCAGGACCTTGTCCCACATCTCCTCGCTTATTTGCAGGGCGGGGGAGGGGCTGTAGGTAGTGGCATTGTTGACCAGTATGTCCAGGCTGCCAAAGGCCTCTACAGTGGCTTGAGCCATTCTGTGGGCATCGGCCACGGCGCTCACGTCGGCCCGGATGGCCTGTGCCCTGCCACCCCCGGCCTCGATGTGGCGGGCAACCTGGACTGCCCTCTCCTCATCGATATCGGCGATCATCACCCTGGCACCGGCCTCCCCCAGCCGGAGGGCAATGGCTTCACCGATGCCCATGGCCCCACCCGTCACCAGAGCGCCTCTGCCCTTCAGGTCGAACAGGCTCGCGATGGGTTGATATGCCATACCCTTACCTCCTTCAACTGTAAATCTCTTGGCGATACCCCCAGGCCAGCAGGTGGGGATTTAGCCCCCATATTACACGTATCCGGCGCTTCGGGGAAGGAGTGTTCTTTCCCAGGGGAGCACAGCCAGGTAGCAGCCAAGCCGGGAAGCAGCCACGAGGCTCCCCCCACTATCCTCCTATCCTGATGGAATGGCACATCAGCCAGCCCACCTCTCCTGCTGATTCATACCCACGGATGGCTCCTGGTACAATAAGAGGATGGTCAGGTGGAGGAGGGGAAGATGTCACGCTACCACGGTTCCAGGTCAGGTAAACTGCTCCCCTTGCTTGTGGTACTGTTGCTCGCTTTTTCCTTCTCGCCCCAGCCCGGGGCGTACCTGGCCCAGGCGGCCCACCAGAAGTTCATCACCCCCCTCCCCATACCACCAGTGATCACCGACCAGGATATCACTATCACCCTTCAAGAGGCGGAGCTACAGGTGCTGCCCGGCCCCAAGACTAGGATGTGGACCTTCAATGGTATCTTCCCCGGGCCTACCCTCCGACGGCCCAGCGGCCAGACCACCCGAGTGACCTTCATCAACAGACTGCCCCCGGAGGCCGGGTGCATGACCATCCACAACCACGGCAACAACTCGGCGTCCAGCGAGGATGGCCAGCCGGACAACTTCCTCATCTGCCCCGAAGGGGTGTCGCCCGGCCCGGACCTTCATGGGTCTCACCGGATAGCGGAGGGTGTGCAGAAGACCTACCTGTATGACGGTATGGAGGGAGGGCGTCCTGAGCGGGCCGCCACCCAGTGGTACCATGACCACCGCATGGACGTGACCGGGAGGAATGTCTTCATGGGCCTGGCGGGCTTCTACATCTGGGAGGACGAGATAGACCCGCACTCTCTGCCCTTGCCCCAGGGGGAGTTCGACGTGCCCTTGATGATCGCCGACCGGGTCTTCGATGCCCACAACCAGCTCGTCTATAGCTTCGAGTTGGATGGCGTCTTCGGCAACCACATCCTGGTGAACGGCGCGGTGCAGCCCTTCTTCGAGGTGGCCGACCGCCAGTACCGCTTCCGCATCCTGGCCGCCTCCAACGCCAGGATATTCCGCTTCCAGTTGAGCAACGGCCAGCCCTTCCATGTCATCGGCACCGACGGCGGCCTGATGGAGTCGCCCGTCACGGTGAGGAGCCTGGATATGGGGCCCGCCGAGCGGGTGGAAATCGTCATTGACTTCAAGGGCAAGTTTGGCCAGGAAATCGTGCTTATCAACGCCCTGGGCGACAGGCGGGAGAACACCCGGGACATCCTCCAGTTCCGCGTGGCGCGCCATTTAGAGGACGAGAGTAGCGTGCCCCCGGTGCTCTATCCCTTCGAGAGGCTGGACCCCAGAGATGCGGTGGTCACCCGGGAGTTCAAGTTCAGCAAACACCAGGGGGTATGGGGTATCAACAGCCACTTCTTCAATCCCCACGTGGTGCTGGCACGGGTAAAGCTGGGCTCCGTGGAGAGATGGGTCCTGGAGAATAACTCCGGCGAGCCCCACCTGATTCACATCCACCTCACGGACCAGCAGGTAATCAGCCGCAATGGGAAGTCGCCCAATCCCATCGAGGCGAGAGGGTTGAAAGAGACCCACCTGCTAATGGCAGACGGGGAACGGGTGGAGGTGCTCATCAA
>JACPQK010000078.1 GCA_016190535.1 Chloroflexota bacterium
AGACGGGTTACACTGGCCACAGGACAGATGAAGATGATTAGCCTGTACCACGAGGAGGTGAGGGCCCCGGCGTGGTTCCAGGTGCTGGCCTGGCTGCCCGTGCCCACTCTGCTGACGGCGCTCATCGTGCCCGCGCTTACCGAGGACATGGGGCGGGACGCCTACATTTTCTTCCTGGGGATGGGCCTGGCCCTGGCGGTAGTCCTGGTCCTGGCCACCAACTTCACCGCCATCCAGGTGCAGGTGACGCCCGACGCCCTCCGCTTCGGGTTCGGCTGGTTCAAGCACAGGGTGCCCCTGCATGCTGTCCGCCAGGTAAAAACGGCCCGCTACTACTGGTGGCCCTATGGAGGCTGGGGCCTCTGCATCGCTACCGGGGGCCGGCGGGCCTACAGCCTGCCCGGGATACCCGCTGGGGCGGAGGTCACGGTGGAGGAGAGGGGAAGGGTACGCCGCTACTTCGTCTCCTCGCGGCGGCCGGAGGAGCTGGCCCAGGCCCTGAGCAGGGTAGTGCACTAGTGCTTAGTTTCAAAATTACCTATACTACAAAAGAGTCCCTCTCCCGCAAGGGGAGAGGAAATTATATAGGCAACTATGCAAACTATCTGGGGGACACCCCCAGACCCCCGGCAGGCCGACCTGTCGGCCCGCACCCGCACTAGCCCTGATTTATTCAACGTATTTCCGAGACGGGACACTAGCCCGCTCCTGAAGAGAAGGCTGCAAAAACGGCCTGTTTGGCCTGGGGGTCGTCCCGGTGTACTGGCTCAGGGCAGACCGCCAAAGTAGTATAATTGATTATCTTTTCTATACGGAGGAGGCGAGAATGGCAACGGAAGCGAAGGCCTACTCTGACACGCTGCAATTCCTGTTGGACCTGGCCCGACAGGAGGTCAAGGCCCTGCCCCCTGAGGCCCTGAACTGGAAGCCCCTGGCCAAGGACACCAACTCCGCCGCAGGACTCATAGGGCACATGTGCTCCTCGACCGACGTGCTCATATGTCACTGCCTGACCGGTGCTGAGGTGACTCGTCCTCAGGACCCCTTCGGCCAGACCGCCAGGTCAGCCTCGGAGCTTCTGTCCATGATTGATAAGGCCGAGGCCCAGTCCAAGAAGGCCCTGGAATCTGTTACCACCCGCTCCCTGGCGGCGCTGTTTGCCCTTCCCGGGCGGGAGCCGCAGTCCAAGCGGGCCTGGGTACAGCGGGGCCTTGCCCATCTGGGGGACCACGTAGGGCACCTCCAGATCACCCGCCAGCTCTGGGAGGCGCAGCAGAAGTAGAAAGCCCCGGACCTACAGCTTGACCAGCTTGGCGGTATAGACGTCGGGTATGGACAGGATAGCCTGGAGCTGGTCGGGCCCCAGGGCCTCGTCCAGGCCCAGCACCATCAGGGCCTGGCCCCGGGGCTGCACCCGGCTCACGTGCATGGAGCTGATGTTGATATCGGCGACTCCGGTGATGTTGCCCACCGCTCCAATGAGGCCGGGGCGGTCCCGGTGGTCGCAGAAGAGCATGTAGGCATCCTCGGGCAGGAGGTCCAGCCAGTAGTCGTTCACCCGGACGATGTGGGGCCTGCCCCGCATCAGGGTGGAAGCGGCCGAAGTTACCCCGGCACTGGTGGTAAGCTCGCCGGTGACCAGGTTCCCGTAGTCCCGGCAGAGGGTGTCCTTATGCTCGACAATGCGCAGCCCCCGCCGGGCGGCCACCTGCTGGGCATTGACCAGGTTGACCCTCTCCTCGCCGGTAACGGGCTCCAAAAGCCCTTGCAACAGCGCCGCCTTGAGGACAGCGCAATCGTAGCTGCCGATGTCCCCTTCGTATTTGATATGTAGACTGGCCCACTGGCCTTCCGAGAGTTGACTTACCAGGTGGCCCACCAGGATAGCCACCGGGATATAGGGCTGCACCACCGAGGCGACATCGGGGGGCATATAGGGAACGTTAACGGCATAGCGGGGTGGCCTGTCTTCCAGCACCGCTATGACCTCCTCGGCCACATCCACAGCCACACTGGCCTGGGCCTCTACGGTAGAGGCCGCCAGGTGGGGGGTGACGACGAGACGAGGGTGCTGGAGGCGGGCCGGGTCCGGAAGCGGCTCGCTGACAAAGACGTCCAGGGCAGCCCCGGCCAGCCGGCCTTCCTTCAGCGCTTGAAGCAGGGCCTCCTCATCCACGATGCCTCCCCGGGCAGTGTTGACCAGGCGCGCCGAAGGCTTCATCATGGCCAGCTCCTTGGCACCGAGAAGGCCGCGGGTGGCCGGGGTGAGGGGGGTGTGGACGCTGGCGAAATCGGCACGGCGCAAGAGCTCCTCCAGGGGCACCAGCTCCACTCCCAGAGCACGGGCGGCCTCTACGGAGACGAAGGGGTCATAGGCCAGCACCCGCATGTCGAAAGCCTGGGCCCGCTTGGCTACTGCCGTGCCTACCTTGCCCAGCCCCACCAGGCCCAGGACCTTGCCCCGGAGCTCTACCCCCAGGAAGGAACGCCGATCCCACTCTCCCTGCTGCAAGCGACTGTGGGCCTGAGGTATGTTCCGGGCCAGGGCCAGCATCAGCCCCATAGCATGCTCGGCAGCGGAGATAGTATTGGCCAGGGGGGCGTTGACCACCACGATGCCGTGGCGGGTAGCCGCCTCCACATCTATATTGTCTACCCCGACCCCGGCGCGGGCGATGACCTGGAGCTTGCTCCCTGCCTCGATGATGTCCGCAGTAACCCTGGTCTCGCTGCGCACCATCAGGGCGGAGTATTCACCGATGCAGGCCCGGATTTCGGCGGGGGGCAAGCCCAGCTTCACATCCACCTGAGCGTGGCGGCCCAGCAGGTCCAGCCCGTCCTGGGCTACGGGGTCGGTGACCAGCACTCGGGGCCTCATTCGCTGCTGCCCCTCCGGGCGGCGGCGCTGGCCTTATACCCCTGGGCGGCCAAGGCCTTCTCCAGAGCGAGGAGCGCCCCGTCTATATCCGCCTCAGTGACGTAGCCCAGATGACCGATACGGAAGACCTTGCCGCTCAGTTGGTCCTGCCCTCCAGCCAACTCCACGCCCTGCTGCCGCAGACCCTGCAATAGCTGGCGGGCCTCCACCCCCTGGGGGACCTTCACCGCAGTGACCGTGTTGGAGGCATCGGCCTCCCGCTCGGGGAACAGGGAGAGGCCCAGGGCCTTGACGCCATCCCTGGTCCTACTGGCAAGGGCGCTATGGCGCTGGGCAATACGGTGCATCCCCTCCTTCAGCATCAGGTCCAGGGCCACATCCAGGGCGAAGAAGGTGGAGACGGCGGGGGTCCAGGGCGTCTGTTTCCTCTCCAGGAAGCTCTTGGCCTTTCCCAGGTCCAGGTAGTAGCGGGGCATCCGCGAGCGGGCATGGGCCTGCCAGGCCCGGGGCCCCATGGAGACCAGGCCCAGGCCCGGGGGCACCATGAACCCCTTCTGAGAGGCGGTGGCCACGGCATCGCAGCCCCAGGCATCTACGGGTAGCTTCAGGGATCCCAGGCTGCTCACAGCATCTACCAGGAGCAGCTTGTCGAACTCCCTGGCCAGGGCCGCGACCTCCCGCAGGGGGTTAGTCACACCCGTGGAGGTCTCGTTGTGCACTATCTGAATAGCCTGGATAGAGGGGTCGTCGCGTAAGGCCTGGCGCACCCGCTGGGGGTCCACGGCAGCGCCCCAGGGGAAGTCCAGCCGCACCACGTCGGCCCCGTAGGCCTGGGCCAGCTCGGCAAAACGCTCGCCGAAGAAGCCACAGGTGAGGGAGAGCACCCTGTCTCCTGGCGAGAGGGTGTTGACCACGATGGCCTCCATGGCCCCGGTGCCGGAGCAAGTGAGGACAAAAACATCCCCCGAGGTCTGGAACACCTGCTTGAGCCTGTCGGTGACCCGGGCCATCAGCTCAGCGAACTGGGGGCCCCGGTGGTTGACCATGGGTAAGGCCTGGGCCTGGAGCACCTCCTGCGGGCAGGGAGTGGGGCCAGGGATGCGTAGGTTCATAACGCCTCCTTGGGTAC
>JACPQK010000094.1 GCA_016190535.1 Chloroflexota bacterium
ATGCCGGGTTCGGCACAAAGGGGGATCAAAATCACTTTGTGGGTTGTACTTGATACCCCAGGCTGAAGCCTGGGGCTTAACTTCGAGAGTACCATGCCCACGGCTAATGGTCATAAACAAATTAGGGTGACATTTTGCGAACACCCCCTGAGACCCCTGGCAGGGGGCAGAGCCCCCTGCACCCCTGGGAAGGTGCAGGAAACCGGGGGTTTCCTGCTGGGGGTTTGGGGGTATCCCCCAGAATTCCCTTCCGCCCCCTCTCCAGCAGGAGAGGGGGCACCCAGAGGGTACCTGGGGGGTGAGGTGTCCTGCACATGGGATACACGTGTCATAATATTTAGTTGATGACCATCAGCCGGGGGTTAGGAATCCACGGATTACGGGATAGCGTCCTAACGGTTCATGCTTTTCGCGCGCTTTCTGCTACAGGTCTTCTTTCCCCCTCAACAGCCTCCAGAATAGCCCCCTCCCTCTATCTCCTATCCCCTCTGAGTTCACGGCGAAGCCCCCCTTCAGGGGAGGGAGCACTATTTACCCTCCCTCTCTACGGGTAGGGTGAGGGTGCGAGGCACAAAGCATGAGCGAAGGGACGACTGCCGCGAAGTTGGGGCGGCACCCTGGCTTCAACCTGGGGTCTGGGCATGCCCCGCCATTAGCTCCAGGATGCGCCGGGCCCGGGTGGCTGCCTGGCCCCGGTGGCTCACCCGGTTCTTTTCCCCGGCGGTGAGCTGAGCGAAGGTCTTACCCAGCGGGGGATAGAAAAAGACGGGGTCGTAGCCGAAGCCACCCTCTCCCACCGGCTCGAAGGCGATGTAGCCCAGGGCCTCTCCCTGGACTATCTCCAGCCAGCCGCCGGACGAGGCGAGGGCAATGACGCAGCGAAAGCGGGCAGACCGTTTCTCCCAAGGGATCCCCTCTAGCTTACGGAGCAGGAAGGCGATGCGCACGGGGTCGGTGGCCCCTTCCCCCGCGTAGCGTTTAGACAGGGGGCCGGGCTCCCCGCCCAGGGCATCCACCTCCAGCCCGGAGTCATCGGCCAGGGAGAGCAGCCCGCTGCGCGTAGCATAGGCCTGGGCCTTGGATACCGCGTTCTCCTCCAGGGTAGTACCGGCCTCGGGGACTTCCCCGGCTATGCCCGCCTTGGCCAGGCCCACCAGGGTATAGGGGACTCCCTGGAGCAGTTCCCTGTATTCAGCCAGCTTGGCCGGGTTGGCCGTGGCCAGCAGGAGGGGCAGCATCAACCCCTGGGATGGATAGCACTCCTGCTATCGGTCTCGACCTCCTGGAACCGGGAGGCCAGCTTCTGCATCAACTGGGGCATAGTGGTGTACTCCATCTCGTCCTGGGGCAGCCGATGTGGCTCAAAAGGCCCGTGGCGGCGCAGATAGTCGGCGATGTCGTTGGCCTGGTGCCGGGCGTTGTCAAAGGCAGGGTCATCGAAGAGGTCCACAGGGCCATTAAGCTTACCCTGGGCGAGCTGGAAGCCGGCAGCGATGACCCGAGGCGGCCCATCGAACCGGGTGGGCCTGGCCTGGGCGAAGGAGGTGGGCATGAGGGGGCCGTGGTGAGAGCCCCGCATCCAGCCCTCCACAATCTGGGGGAAGGCAAAAGGCTCCAGGACCTCCCCTACAGCGGGGAAGTTCCCCTGGCAGCGCGCAACATATACCGGGTCGTCCTTGCCCACGTAGCGCCCGGCCACCAGAGAAAGGCGCTGGGTGGAGGAGGCGGCAGCGATATCCCCGGTAGCCCGGTGGTACACGGACTTCACAGCATAGCGGGAGGGACTGCCCAGGAAGGCCAGCATATCATAGCTCTCCTCCGGGGCGTTGAGGGTGATCTTCTTGTGCTCCTTAACGTCGTGGATCTCAAAGGCGAAGCCCTCGTGGAGGGGGGCAGAGATGACCAGGCCGGCGGTGTTGAAGGGATCGGCGAAGGCTTTGTACAGGGGTAGGTTCCAGGAGCCCGCGGAGGTCTTGTCGGCCATGAAGATGACGATAGGCTCCGAGGGCCGCTCCTCCAGCACCATCTCCGCCACCCCCGGCCCCATGCCTTTGACGTTGCCGGAGAAGGAGTCGGCCAGCAGGTCCTGGCCAGCCCCATAGAGCTTGAGCTGGCGGGCCACGGCGGTGCACTCCTCAAAAGTGCGCCAGGCCAACTGATGGATGGCCTCGTTGTCCTCGCCCCTTTCGTGGGTCATGATCAGCTCCAGGTCATCCCCACAGTACATGACCTGGAAGTCAATTAAGAGGCCTTTTCCCGCCTGGGCCAGGCATTCCTGGGCCTTCTCCACAAGAGCCGGGTGCATGCTGGAATGGCCCACGTAGCCACCCACGTCTGCCTTGATCACGCTCAGGGTTACCAAAATCGCACCTCCTTGTGATGGTTTTTGCCAGCAGGGCAACCCCTAGCATACCTTAAACCTTGCCCTGTGTTCAACCCGCAGTTGGAGGACAACGGGCCTGGTGAGGTCGCACGTGGAGCCCGGCCCCCTCAAGGCAAAGGGCTGGTCAGGCGGCAGCCCGCTGGGCCATTATCCTCAAGTATATGGTGTCACCCTCTAGCCTGACCTCATATACCGGAAGGGGGCGGGGTGGCTTGACCAGCCTGGCCATGGCCCTCATCGGGGCGGGGAATTTCCCTACCCATTTCACCACCCGCCCATCCCTCACGTCGAACTG
>JACPQK010000081.1 GCA_016190535.1 Chloroflexota bacterium
ATCGGGGCGGATAACACGGGGAACGGCCATAAGCCAAGTCCCCTTCATCCCTGGAAGAGAGCGGTACTGACAAAATCACGGAACATTTAGGACTGACATATTCACTGGACAGCGACAGGGCAGCTTGGCGCCCCCGTTTAGGAAGCTTTCCGTTCCTAATCGTGTCGAGGGTCTTTGTACCCCGTCCCTCCATCTCCCCCCCTCCAGATGAGGGAACAACGGCGCGTTGCGCGCGGTCCGGGTCGGCTCCAGCACGGTGTTAGGCACCACGCCTCTGAAGTAGGTACGTGATCGCGACCCCCAGGCTCCGATCACCTTGAAAGTTGCCTCCGGGAGGCACGCCGCTGCGTAAGCGTCGGAGACACGCAGCGCTGGGTTGATTGCCTTGTTATGCAGCTTGCTCCAAGGCCTCTATCACCTCTTGCTGTGTAAGTTGCAAAGAGGCTAGCAGATCAAACCACCTCAGCAAAAAGCCACGGAAGTCAGATGGCGAAACATAGACGTACCTATATGGCCTTAAGCGGCAGCTTCTGCTTCTGCGTTCGACCCCGCCGGAGACAAATACAAGTGCCTTGATCTTCCCACCTGCTGTTAAGCTGTAGACGTTGCCATGCGCAAGACCGATACGCATGACCACCACAAGGTCTTTGACCTTAGTGCATGGTGACAAGGGTGTGAGCTCCTCCAATTCTGGCCACGATTCGGGTGGAGGGTCGGCGCACCCGAGCGAACCTGCTGACCAAGAGGTGGAATCCGCCTGATGCAGTGGTGAAGACAACCAACACTGCCCGAGCAATTGATCCAGTTTCTGGGCCGCTGAGGGAAAGCGTGCGCGGTCTTGGGCTGGATGAATGTACCGGCTGTCATCACGCAACCGCTCGAAAGGGATCAGGAAGCCCGCAGACGCAACCATGAGGCTTAGAGTAACCTCACGGTCGTTCGCCACCGCCGCTTCATGAGCGAGCAGGAGCAAATCCTTACATCGTTTGGGGAAGTCCTGGACGAAGTCACGCCAATTCGACATCGATCACTCCCCTCCTGCATAACAGTGTCTTTTATGCGGACTATGCCCAGCCATCATGTTATCTACTGTCCCCAGGGCGCGTCAAGGCGCGATGTATCCTTTATAATTAACTTACTGGGTTCAATGAGACCGAGACCAGCTAATGCTTATGTCCAGCACCCCCTGTCAGGACTCTGAAAACCCCCGCCGCCTCCCCCTCTTTGGAAAAAAGGAGGGGGAGAAAAGGTTTCAGGAGGTATGCCCCTGAAACCACCAGAAGGGAACCCGGGTCCCCTCCACCCTCTTGGGGGTGCAGGGGGATTCGCCCCCTGCCGGGGGATGGGGTATCTGCCCAATCAGGAAAGGCTGGCCACCCCCAGGGCAAATGTAGCCAGAGCGCAATCGCTGGTTTCGGGTGGCGAGCTCGCTGAGGGCCCTTTTCAACACCCTTACTTCTTCCTGGCCTCCCTCAAGAGCTGATCCCAGTGGGGGGGCAACTCTATCCTCTGGCTCACGGGATACCCGATGAACCCGTTCTGGGCGCCAATAAGGCAGTTGTCCCGGCTGGGGTCTCCGCTCACCGTGATCAGGAAGTCCTCGGGCGACCAGACGATGGGGACCAGCCGGTCGGGGTCATCCGAAAGGCAGTACTCCTGGGGCAGCTTGCCCTGCTCCACGTTGCTACAGAAGGTCTCCCGATCGGGACATATCTGCTCGAAGCGCCGGGCAGGGAAGCGGGCATGCTCGTAGAGGTACTGCCTCACCCTGTCCTTGGAATAGCCCCCGGCGGCAATGGCCTCTGCCAGGCAGGGGCTGAGCAGGACCTGGGGCCGGACACTGGGCCCGGCCATGTCCAGCCGGAGCAAATAGAGCTGGATGTCCACGATACGGGCGGCGAGCTTGTCCAGGATCTCCTCCGCTGTGGGCGCTCCCAGGGAGAACAACGAGTCCACCGATGTGCAGGAGGCGACCGTTACCACGTTCTCCCCCGTGGGGAACCCCTGGTCTACACTAGTAGCGGGCCAGCCTATTTTGGCCGCAGCGTCCTCGTTCTCCGCCAGGACCACCCGCCACGTCCCGCCAAAGGTGGCCTTATCAGTCTTGTGGGGCAGGAAGCCGGCCACATTGCGCAGGTACAGCCTCCAGAAGCGGCCCGTGCTGGTATTAGCCTGGAATCCCACCCGCAGGGCACCCTGCTCGTAGTTGAAGCCCAGCTCCTGGATGATAGGACCGTTCAGGGTGACCAGCACCTCCGTCCCCGGAGTATGCCCCAGGTGCTCCTGTCCGAAGCGGGGGTCGGCCATGGCCTCCACCATAGCCACCAGCACTGGCATATACTCGGGACGGCAGCCCGCCATCACGCCATTGACGGCGATGCTCCACACGGTGGCCTCCCGCTTATCGGGCAGGAGCAACCCGATGACCCGTCCAGCGGGGTAGGGGGTGTATTTCAGGAACTCCTCCACCTTCTCCACGGTGGGAGGGACAATGGGCAGCCCGTCGCCCCATTCCTTCTGGTAGAAGAAGCGGTTCACCTCCTCAAAGGTGCCCCGGCAGACGATGTCCCCAGGCTCCGGCTCCGCCGCGGCTATCGCCTCCTGAGGCTGCACGGTCAAGGCCTGTACCACCTGGTCCACCAGGACAGTCGCCACGTTCTCCCCGAGGGCCTCCGCGGAGTGCAGGCTGGCTTGCCCAGGATAGACGGCCAGGGGAAGGTTGAGCAGGCCCAAACGGGCCGCGGTGGCCCTCCCCTGGCCCTCGAAGCCCTTACAGACGATGGAAGCCGTGGGGTAGCCCAGCTTCTCGACGGCAACGCTAGCCCGCACCACGGCGGGCGTACAGCTCCCTCAGCAGCCCATCCCGGATACAACGGCGTCGCAGTGATGCTCCTTGAGCTTGTCCGGCAGGGCCGCCAGCACCTGGGCTTCCGTCCCCCCGTGGGTAGAGCCGAACTCCTGGTAGCCCACGAACTGAAGGCCCGCATACCTTCTCGCCAGCTCCCGCTCCATTACGGGAAAAATCTCGTCCCCGCGGAACATCCAGTCCCAGAGGAAACCCACGGTCTTGCCTTGCAGAGTATCCAGGCGGCGAGCAAAGCGGGCCTCCTCCACCAGTCTCCTGCCCCGGGGCCATACTACTTCATACATTGTTCCGCCTCCTGAGAAAGAACTCTCCTGACTCCTTCGTCCCCGCCGTCGGTGCTCATATTCATCTAGCGTATGTCACATGTCAAGAGCAATAGGTGAGCCTTAATCCGTGAGTTGAGCTTCAAGAGGCTCCCCCACTGGGTGGATGCACGGGCTTGTTCGTCATTGCGAGGCGCGAAGCGCCGAAGCAATCTCAATCCCAAACCCCACCAGCCTGGAGATTGCTGCGCGGAGTTTACCCTGAGGCCGCCGAAGGGCTCGCAATAACAGGCAATAATTCCTATCCACGAATTACGGGTGAGAGCGTTTCCCAGCGCTTTTCAATCCTCTAAATCCCCCAGTCTTGGGGGACCTCTTGAATCTGGGGGAGGCCCGGGCACCCGGAGGCCTCTCGTGGGGTGAGGTAATGCGGTTGGAGTGGCACGTAATGTCATTCCATTCGGTCAATGCCCCCGGGCGCAGGGCAATTTGCAGAGAGGGACCGCCCGTTATTCCCGGACAGGCAGGGTGCCCCACCGGATGGCCTCGGGGTCGGGGACAAGCCCCTTCTCCCCAGCCAGCTTGCGGATGCTAGCCATGGTCATGTTCACCTCGGGCGTGAGGAACACCCAGTCGGGGCCCTCCGGGAGCCAGTAGGGGGAGTTTATGCGTACGGCTACGCGCTCGTTGGGGTTGAGGTAGATGCCGAACCTCTTCACTATGTCCGCATACACGGGGGCACCCCCCTCATTCCACGGTGACGGACTTGGCCAGGTTGCGGGGCTGGTCCACGTCGCAGCCGCGGAGCACCGCCAGGTGATAGGCCAGGAGCTGTAGCGGCACCACTGCCAGCAGCGGGGTGAGCCAGGGAGAGACCTGGGGGATATAGATAACATGGTCCATCTTCTCGGCCAGCTCCCTGTCGCCCTCGGTGGCCACGGCGATCACGGTGGCACCCCTGGCCTTGGCCTCCTCCATATTGCTCACCATCTTCCCATAGAGACCAGTGCGGGGGGCCAGGGCCATCACAGGCATGCCGCCCTCAATGAGGGCGATGGGGCCATGCTTCATCTCTCCCGCGGGGTAACCCTCGGCGTGGATGTAGCTGATCTCCTTGAGCTTGAGGGCACCCTCCAGGGCGATGGGGTAGTGGATCCCCCGGCCCAGGTAGAGGAAATGGCCCTGCCGGTGGAACTGCCCCGCCAGACCCTCGATAGAGCCGAGGTGGGCCAGCATATCCCCCAGGGCATGGGGCACAGGGACCAGGTCCAACAGCCGGGCCCGCCACTCCCCGGTGCCCAACGTGCTCCGAAGCTTGCCCAGGTAGAGGGCCAGGAGATAGAGCGTGGCCAGGGATGCCATAAAGGTCTTGGTGCTGGCCACACCCACCTCCAGGCCGGCGCGCAAATAGATGGTGGCCTGGGCCAGCCGGGTAGCCTGGCTGCCCTCCACATTGCACAGCGCCAGCACCGGAGCGCCCCTGTTCCGGGCACCCTCCATAGCGGCCAGGGTATCCGCCGTCTCCCCGGACTGGCCTATGGCCACCACCAGCGTCTGGGGGCCCAGGAAAGCCCCCCGGTAGCGGAACTCGGAGGCGGTCTCCACCTCCGCCGGCAAGCCCGCCAGGTTCTCCATGTAGTAGCGTCCCACTAGGGCAGCGTGGTAGCTAGTGCCACAGCCCACCAGGAACACCCGCCTCAGGGACCTGATCTCTTCGGGGGACCAGGGGAAGTCCTCCAAAGTAAGGTCCGCCCGGTCGAAGTCCACCCTTCCCTGGAGAGCGTGAGTCAGCACCTCCGGCTGCTCCCAGATCTCCTTAAGCATGAAGTGCCGGTAGCCACCCTTGGCCACGGTTACGGGGTCGTAGGCCAGGGAACGCGGCTCTCGGTCCAGTCTCTTTCCGTCCAGGTCGAAGAAGGTGGCACTATGGGGCGTGATCTCCGCGGTCTCACCGCTCTCCAGGTAGGCTGCCCGCCGGGTGTAGGGGAGCAGGGCGGGGAGATCGCTGGCGATATACATCTCGGCCTCGCCATAGCCCACCACCAGCCCCCCGGCATAGCCTATACGGGCTGCCGCCAGGTGGCCCGGCTGCCGGCCGTCCATCACCAGCAGGGCGTGGCTCCCCTGCACCCGACGGAGCGCCCGGCACAGGGCCTGGTGCAGGTCCTGGCCCTCTTTCCGGCCCTCCTCGATGAGGTGGGAGAGGACCTCGCTGTCCGTCTGGGAGCGGAAGGTATGCCCCCGGGCTACCAGCTCCCGCTTCAGCTCCAGGTAGTTCTCCACAATCCCGTTGTGGACCACAGCGATATGTCCCTCGCAGTCCAGGTGGGGATGGGCGTTATCGTCAGTGACAGCGCCGTGGGTGGCCCAGCGGGTATGGCCGATACCGATAAGGCTCTCGGGGAAACCCTTTCCCAAGGCCTCGGTCAGAGCAGCGAGCTTGCCGGCCTTTTTCTCCACGATAAGCCCATCATCAGGCCCCACTAGGACTATCCCGCAGCTATCGTATCCCCGGTATTGCAGTCTGTTAAGGGCATCGAGCAGAATATTGGCCGCCGAGCGATGTCCCACATAGCCAACAATCCCGCACACGGTCAGGCACTCCTACGCAGCATAGTCACCACCTCGCCGATAGCCTCATCGGGGGTGGAGGCACCGGCCGTCACTCCCACCCTCCGCCTTCCCTGCACCCAGGAATAGTCTATATCCGCCACCGTCTGGATATGGTGGGTCTCCACTAGCGTGGAACACAGCTCGGCCAGACGGCGGGTATTGGCGCTATTGTAGCCCCCTACCACCAACAATGCATCCACCTGTCGGGCCAGCTCCAGGGCAGCATCCTGCCGCCTCTGGGTGGCCTGGCACAACACGTTGGAGATAACCCGAAGCTCGGAGAAGTGGTTCCCCGGCAGGGCCATCACATCCCGCACAAAATCGGCGAAGCTGGCCAGGTGCTGGGTGGTCTGGGGGATAATCCCCAACCTCCGAGGAAGGGGACGGGGCAGGCAGTGAGGGTCAGTGGTGGCCACACCCTGGCCCTGGGCCCAGGCCAGGACGGCCCTCACCTCGGGGTGGTCCGCATCGCCAAACACTACTATAAAGAAGCCCGCCTCCTTGAGGCGGGCAGCGGCCTGCTGAGCGCGGCGGACGATGGGACAGGTGGTATCCACAATCTTGCAGCCCGCAGCCATGCCCTCGGCTACCCCAGGTCCTGCCCCGTGGCTGGGGATGGCTACGGTGGATGCCTCCACCTCCCCCTGCGAGAGCACCACCCGCACCCCCAGGTCCTGGAGCCGGGCCACCACCTGTGGATTATGGACCACGCTGCCCAGGCTATCCACCGGCCCTTCTCTGGACGCAACCTCCAGAAGGCGCACCGCCCGCTTTACTCCAGAGCAGAACCCCATCTCCCGGGCCAGGAGCACCTCCATAATCATTCTCCCCCCACCAACGCCGACGACCCCCGGGCCTGGTAAGCCCCCCGGTAATCCTCGGGGAGGAGGCAGGCCACGGCGGCCATGATCTCCTCATGCCACCGGGAGATCTCCCTCCTGGCAATGGCTTTGCCCCCGGGGGGTACGGTTATGGGTGGCCCGATGGCTACCCGGACGGCAGGGTGAGAGAAAACATCCCCCAGCCTCTGCACCCGCTCGCTGCCGGTGATGCCCACGGGCAGCACAGGCGCTCCGCTGCGATGTGCCAGGAGTACCGCCCCAGGCTGGGCAGGCCCCATCCCACCCCGGGGGTTGCGTCGTCCCTCGGGGAATATCACCAGGGCCAGGCCACGGCGGAGGGCTGCCTGGGCTTCCTCCAGGCCATGCCGGTCGAACTCACCCCGGCGCACCTCAATGGCTCCATAGGTGCGGACGCACCAGCCGCCCAGACCATGGAACAGCTCCCTTTTGGCCAAAAAGACCAGGCGTCGTTCCAGGCTGGCCGCCAGCAGAGGGGGGTCAATAAAGCTCAGGTGATTGGACACCACAATGAGGGGGCCTGCGGGCACGTTCTCCCTTCCCTCGATCTGCCAGGAGCCCAGCATGCGCAGAGCCACGGAAAATGCCCCGGTGCATACGTGGTAGAACAGGGCCACTAGTCATCCCCCATCAGTTGGACTATGGCCTCCACTACCTGCTCCAGGGTGAGGCCATCGGTGTTGATGCGCCGGGCGTCGGCGGCAGGGCGCAGGGGGGAGTTGGGGCGGCTGCTGTCCAGGTCATCCCGGCGCAGGAGCTGCTCCAGGATCTGCTGGTAGTCGGCGGGCACACCTAGCTGCCGCAGCTCTTGGTGGCGTCTCAGAGCCCTTACCTCTGGCGAGGCCTCCAGGTAGACCTTCAGGTCGGCCTGGGAGAGCACCACGGTCCCAATATCCCGGCCTGCCATGACCACTGGGCCCTCGCGGGCCATGGCTTGCTGTCGCTCCACCAGGGCACGGCGCACATCGGGCACCCGGGCCACCAGAGAAACACTGACATCGATCTCGCCCCGGCGCAACTCATCGGTCGCGTCCCGCCCATCCACCGAGACGGAGAAGGGCCTACCCTGGCCGTTGCCCCACACCAGCTCTATCAAGGTGGAATTCGCCAGGCGCGCCAGCCCGGCTTCGTTATGTAAATCCAGGCCCTCCCGAAGGGCCTTCCAGGTAAGGGCCCGGTACATGGCCCCAGTGTCCACAAAGCGATAGCCCAGCCGTTGGGCCAGCATCTGGCCTACCGTCGTCTTACCCGAGGCAACTGGGCCGTCGAGGGCGATCTGCATCGGCTGCGGCATAGCTAAAACGGGAGGAAGCCTACAAGTGCAATGAGAATATTATATCCAAGCTACCAGCCCAGGGCAAATGTAAGAAGAAGGTCTAGCCGTGCAACAGAGCGCAGAAATACGCCCTAGCTTTTACCAGGGGGCTGACGCCTGGTATAGGCCAGACCCGCCTCAACGCTGGACGGGGAGCCACAGATACTGCCCTTCTTGAGGCTGCCCTGGAAAGCGCAGGCCTCGCAGCAGTAGAGCTTCCCCTGCTGCTGGACGGCTTCCTTCTCCTCCACGGGTTCTTTGCAAAAGCTGCAAACCGGCATAGCGCACTCCTCTAACCCCATTCTAGAGCCAGGCGAGATGATGTCAATAACGCTGGGCAAATGGCTGAGAGTCCAAGGCGAATTGTGAGACAGACCGCGGGCACCCCTACCCCTCCAACGGGGAGGGTAGAAGCGCCGCCGTTATGGCAATGATGCCCCGGCCATCTCCAGCATCCGGGAAAGGGCGGCGGCATTGGCCACGGCAGCCCCACCCACGTCGTTGTTGAAGTAGACATAGACGGCGGAGAGGCCGCCGGAGACACCCTCGATCCACTCCGCCCAACGGGCGAGCTCGCGGTCAGGGTAGCTGTCCATGTATTGGCCCGGGGGGCCATGAAAGCGGAGGTAAGCGAAGTCAGCCGTGGTCTCCCGGGGACAGGTCAGGCCCACCAGGTCCATGATACAGAAGCCAACCTCATAACGCCCCAGCAGGGCGAAGGTATCGGGGTGGAACCACGAGGCCTCCCGGAACTCGAAAACTGCTCGCACATCCCGAGACAGGCCAGCCAAGAAGGACTCTAGCAGCTCCGGATTACGCCTAAGGTTGGGGGGTAGCTGAAAGAGGACGGGGCCCAGCTTGGGACCCAGAAGGCGCGCCCTCTCCAGGAGATTCCCCAGGGGGGCCTCCACGTTCCTCAACTTCTTGAGATGGGTGATGAGACGGCTGGCCTTGACAGCGAAGGTGAACCCTTCGGGGGTAGAGCCACGCCAGCGCTGGAAGGCTGCCTCAGAGGGGAGATGGTAGAAGCTGTTATTCAACTCCACAGTGGAGAAGTGCTGCGAGTAGTGGGGCAGCCAGCGGGTCGAAGGGAGGGCCGGGGGGGTAGAAAGGCCCCCGCCAGTGGGGGTACGCCCAGCCGCTGGTCCCCACCCGATACTCCGCAGCCACCACCCACTCCCCCCGAAAAAGAAAGAGACGCCCTTCGGACGCCCCCTTCTCACCTTATCTTGGCAAAAGGCGTGCCGGGGCTATTTCTCTTCTTTGGAAGCCGGGGCGCTGGCCTTCTTGCTGCGTCGCTTGGTCCCCGTCTCCAACTGCGTGGACTCATCCGTTGAGCTGGAATGCCGGAACTCCCGGATAGCCTTGCCCATAGCACCGCCTATCTCCGGCAGGCGCCCCACACCGAAGACGATGAGGACGATGGCCAACACGAGTATAATCTCCCAACCACCGAAACGCGGCATGCCTTAACCCCCTTTGCCTCAACCCCAGTGAGACATCCTAATTGTATCCCTCTTTCAGAGAAGGCGTCAAGGCACGGGATAGCCCTTGGGGAAGTAGGCCACCGCCTGGTGCAGGGCAAAGGGGCTATTTGTCTGGCGGTGAAGGAAGTAGGCCCCCCCTTCCAGCCACTTCTGCCCGCTGGTCAACGCCCGGAGCAGCCGCTGCGGTGTCAGGCGCTTGTAGTCCTCCGCCGGCCACCACAGGTAGAGGAAGCGCACCCTGGGACCGAACTGGTCCAGATAGGGCTGGAGCGCACCCTCGTTGGCCACGTCCACCAGCACTACCGCCCCCTCCCTGGGTGCTTGCATCCCAGAAATGGTGGCGTACTCCACGTTCTTGTAGCGGCGCAAGTACCATACCAGACCCCAATATATGTCCCTGTCCACTACCAGGGAAAGGTCGTAGCCCCTCCCCGTCTGCCGGGCCACCGCCTCCACGGACCCCATAATGGGAGGCACCTCGTTGGAGCCCTGGGCATAGGTGATCATCTCCACGGGGACATCCCCCTGTCGCAGGCTGGACTGCCAGCCTGCCCGCAGGGTGAGCAGTAACAAAAGGCCGAGCAGGGGGAGCAACAGCGCTGCCCGCACCTGGGCCCGGCTCAGACGCACCCCCCAGTAGACCGCAGCCCCGGCCAGCAGTGCCACAATGAGCGCCAGGGCCAGGGCAGTGCCGGCCACAGGCTGCCCGGCACCCTGGGGCACTACCCTCAACAGTGCACCCGCCGCCAGCAGGAAGAGGGCACCGAACAATACCAGATAGAGCGTCTCCCTGCGGGCCAGGTGGCCCCACTCCACCCTACCCAACTGCTCCCCTAGCCAGCGCCCCCCCAACAGCGTAAAGGGCAACACGATATGGACCCCCAGCCAGGGCATTCTCTCGCCGGCCAGGGAGTAGAGCAGAAAGCTCAGGACCGCCCAGTAGATAAGGAGTTGGAGGAAAATGTCCCGCCGCTTCCAGAAGGAGGCCCACCCCAGCAGGCCCAGAAGCAGCGGCAGGAACTCATAGATGGGAAGGACGACAAGATAGTAGTACTCCGGCTGCCCCCCCCGCCTCACGCCTTGCTGCAGGAGC
>JACPQK010000086.1 GCA_016190535.1 Chloroflexota bacterium
GCCCTTTGAACCACTCCCGGGCGGTAAGCTTCTCGTAGGTGCCCATCTCCTCATCGTCGTAGCAGATGCCCAGGGTCTCCAGGTCGTCCTTAGCCCGCTGGTACATGGCCTGGTACTCCCTGGTGGGCACCAGGGTATCCTCTACAAAGCTTCCAAAGCGGACCTCACCCTGTCCCAGGCTCTTGCTCACCAGGGAGGGGTCCTGGAGGGCCACCTTATCGGTATATCTCGTCTCAAGCTTACGGAAGAGGTCGAGGGCCTGGTCCCGCTTCATGCCGGCCACGGCATGATAGACTCCCGCCGTCAGCCTGGCATAGGGACCCACGCTCAGCCCACCCCCTTCGGCGGCCATACAGGGGAGCTGCCAGGTCCAGGAGGTGCCGCAGGCCGTGGCAGCTACTGCGGTAGCGGCCCTGGCGTAGAAAGCGGCCTCCTGGTCAGCCACCGACCTGACGCACTGGGTGCACACCGGGATGTTGGTCCTCATCGAAAAGGCCTTAATAGCTGCCACGCTGGCCTCCACGCTGGTGTCCGGGCCCCGGGCCACCTGGGCTCGCATAGTGGAGATGGAGCCATGGGAGTAAGCGAGAGTGCCCAGCACATTGGCCACCAGCACAATGGCGGCCTCCTCCGGCCCTCGGCAGTAGGCCCCCAGAATGGTCAGGGCGCTGACGAAGGGGATACCCCCCATCTCCTGACACAGCAGAGATAGCGATAGACGGTCCCAGTCGATCTTTTGCTCCGGCATGATGTGCATGGGCACCTGGGCGGTGGCTGGCCTGTAAGCTCCCTCGCTGGTAAAGCCAGCCATGATAGCCCCTATAGATATGGAGTCGCTCTTCCCCAGGTACATGTCGGGCCTGCCTATGCGTCGGGCCGCGTCCCTTTTCCACCGGGCATAGGCCACCTCCCAGGCAATCTCCCCTGGGGTATGGGCCAAGTTGGTCACGCCCTCCAGAGATTGGAGCAGAGAGGCTGCCAGACGGCCGCTCTCGTTATCCTCTTGAGAGAAGCGCTTGAGCACCCGGACAAAGCGCTCGGCTTCGGTGAAGGTTTCTTGGTCGACCACCACTGCCGGCGGCCTACTGTCCTCCGGCTTCCTGGCCCTGATGGTCATCCAGTCCTGGCCCAAGCCCAGGGTCTGCTCCGGGGGCGTACCCTGGGCCACCGCCAGGACCTCCTCCCGGCTGAACTGGAGGACCCTCCTGGTGTCCATGTGGTAGAGGCCTACCTCGGCCAGAAAGTCCACCCCGGCCTCGAAGATGGCGTCGGCGGTGGCGTCGTCGGGGATGATCTCCTCGTGTCGCAAACGGATCTCCCGGTCGTGGACAAGCTGTCGCACCGTCTTGGACAGCTTCAGGTCGAAGTCCTTCTGCTCCATGATCGGCCCACGCATGCTCCGCCTTTGCAGCTCGCTTACAGGTATCATGCTCTTCTCCCTTTGCCTGGCTCCACTAGCTCCCACCGCCAGGCGGGTCGGACCAGTCTCGGGCAGTCAGTTTCTCGAAGGTGCCCGTCTCCTCGTCATCATAGCAGATGCCCAGGGTCTCCAGATCTGCCTTTACCTGGTTGTATATGGCCAGGTATTCCTTGGTCGGAATAAAGTTGTCAAGCTGGTAGCAGGGTGGCCCCGTGTCAGATCCCTTGGGGATCTCAGCCGTGCCGACAAGAAGCGGGTCCAGCCTGTCCACATACCTGGACTCGATCTTGTTAAAGAGATCTAGGGCTTCATCCCGCTTTAGGCCGGCAACAGAACGGAACACTCCTCCTAGTACCTTCGTAGGCAGACTGGTACTCAGGCCACCTTCCGGCGCAGCAAGACAGGGTTGTGCCCGGTCCCAGGATGCGCCACTGGCCACCGCTGCCACGGCGCCAGCGGCCGCGGCATACAGGCTGCCCTCGAGATCCCCAATAGTCACTCTGGCTTGATCAGCCATAGGGATATGGGTCCTTTTGGTCAGGGCGCGGGTGGCAGCAGCGCAGGCGTCAACAGCAGTGTCCTTGCCCCGTGCCATCTGGGCCCTTAGGGAAGCAATAGAACCATGGCTATAGGCCAGTTGGCCTAGGACATTGGCTACCAGCATGATGGCAGCCTCCTCAGGCCCTCTGCAATAAGCGCCCAGGATTGTCATGGCGCTGACCCAAGGTACGCCCCCCATCTCTTCGCAGGCTACCGCCAGCCGGAGGCGGTCCCAGTCGATCTTCAGCTCGGGCATGATCTGGAGGGGCACCATCCCTGTGGCGGGCCTGAAGGCATGTTTAGCGGTAAATGCAGCCAAAATTGCCCCTACCGAGGTGGCGTTGGGTATTCCCAAGTACATGTCAGGCCTGCCGATCCGCCTGGCCTCATCCTTTTTCCACCGGGCCCGAGCGATCTCCCAGATAATCTCACCAGGGGCATGGGCTATATTCGCTGCGCTCTCGAGGGAAGCCAGCAGAGCAGTGGCCAGCCGCCCCGATTCACTGTCCTTGTCGGAGAAGGACCTGAGCATCCGAAGGAAGGGATCCTCAGTGCTCGGCACGCGGATTAGAAATGGCATTCCCGGCGGCCTCTTGTCCTCGGGCTTCCTGGCCCGAACGGTCACCCAGTCCTGTCCCAGGCCCAGCGTCTGCTCATTGGAGGTGTCTTCAGCCACCTTGAGTATCTCCTCTTGGCTGAAGTTGACCACCCTCTGGGTATCGATATTATACAGGCCCACCTCCGCCAGCAGGTCCACCCCGGCATCAAAGACGGCGTCGGTGGTGGCGTCGTTGGGGACGATCTCCTCGTGGATTAGCTTGATACCGTAGTCATGCACCAGGCGGCGCAGGGCCATGGAGAGCTTGATGTCGTAGTCCTTTTCCCGCATGATGGGGCCACGCCTCGCCCTTTCGGCAATCTCGGTTAGGGGTATCATGGTGGAACTCCTTTAGGAGGCCGCGCCGCGAACCTCTTAGCCTTCAACCTTATGGGCCGGCGGCATATACCACTCCCGAGCGGTCAGCACCTCGAAGGTGCCCATCTCCTCGTCATCGTAGCCGATGCCCAGGGTCTCCAGGTCGTCCTTTACCGCGAGATATGTCCTCAGGGTCTCCTGGGTGGGTAACAGGCTGTCCTCCTCATAGAAGGGGCGGCCTAGCCCGATATTCTCGTTGGCCCTGACTGCCCCTTCGACCACTGGGCCCAGCCTGTCCAGGTACCTGGCCTCGATTTTGTTAAAGAGGTCCAGGGCCTGATCCCGCTTCATGCCGGCCACGGAATGGTATACCGCACCTATGACCTTATTGTCCAGGCTCACGCAAAGGCCACCCCCTCTAGCGGCCAGGCAGGATGCGCTCCACAGCCAGGCGGAGCCACTGGCCACAGCAGCTACGGCGCTGGCTGCCCGGGCATAGAGCATGTCGGCGAGGCCTGCCGTTACCATGGTCTTGAAGGCATGGGTGGATATGGGGATATGGGTCATCAGGGTAATGGCCCTGGCGGCGGCGGCGCTGGCGTCCACGCTGGTATCCTTGCCTCGCGCCGCCTCGGCCCTCAGAGTGGCGATGGAACCGTGGCTATAGGCCAGTTGGCCCAGGACATTGGCCACCAGCATCACCGCCGCCTCCTCAGGCCCTCTACAGTAGGCCCCCAACACGGTGAGGCAACTCACGTGGGGAACACTCCCCATTTCCTGGCAGGCTACGGCCAGGCGGAGCCGGTCCCAGTCAATCTTGAGCTCGGGCATAATCTGAAGGGGCACCCGGCCGGTCCTGGGCCTCAAGGCGCCTTTGCTGGTAAAGGCAGCCAGGATCGCTCCCGTGGAGACAGCATTGGGTATGCCGAGGTACATGTCCGGCCTACCGATTCTCCTGGCCTCGTCCTGCCTCCACCGGGCGTGGGCGACCTCCCAGGCAATCTCGCCAGGGGCGTGGGCTACATTGGTCACGCCCTCCAGGGAAGCCAGCAGAGCAGTGGCCAGCCGCCCCGATTCACCGTCCCCCTGGGCGAAGGCCCGGAGCATTCTGAGAAAAGACTCCCAGCGAGGCACCTGGATTTGAAGCGCCAGCGTGGGTGGCCTCCTGTCCCCGGGCTTACGGGCGCGGATGGTAAGCCAGTCCTTCCCCAGGCCCAGAGTCTCCTCCTGGGGGGTATCCTCAGCTACCTGGAGGGCCTCCTCCCGGCTGAAGTTGAGCGTCCTCTGGGTATCGGTGTTGTAGAGGCCCACCTCCGCCAGCAGGTCCACCCCGGCATCGAAGATGGCGCTGGCGGTGGCGTCGTCGGGGACGATCTCCTCGTGGACTAGCTTGATACCGTAGTCATGCACCAGGCGGCGCAGGGCCATGGAGAGCCTGATGTCGTAGTCTTTCTCCGGCAGGATAGGGCCACGCCGGGCCCTCTCAATAATTTCGGCTATGGATATCGTAGCTGGCCCCCTCAGCGTCCATTGCGCGGTGGGTCGTACCACTCCCGGGCAGTCAGTTTCTCGAAGGTGCCCATCTCCTCGTCATCGTAGCCGATGCCCAGGGTCTCCAGGTCCCACTTTACCCGCTGGTACATTTGGAAGTACCCCTCCGTAGGTATAAAGCTATCTTCCTGGTAAAGAGGAGGACCATAGCCGGTGCCCGTGGAGATCTCCTCCCTGCCCACCAGCGAGGGGTCCAGCCGGTCCCGGTACCGGGACTCAATCCTGTTGAAGAGGTCCAGGGCCGCATCCCGCCCCAGACCCGCCGTGGCGTGGTACACTCCGCCTTCAATCTTGGTGGGGAGGCCAACGCTCAGGCCGCCGCCTGGGGCGGCCAGAGCGCCTTGCCCCCGGTCCCAGGCCACACCACTGGCCACTGCGGCCACAGCGGCGGCTGCCTTGGCATAGAGGCCGCCTTCTGGGTCCCCGATAATCACCCAGGCCTTGTCCGCCATAGGTATGTGGGTCCTTTTGGTCAAGGCCCGAGTGGCTGCAGCGCAGGCGTCGATGGAGGTGTCTTTGCCCCGGGCCACCTGGGCCCTCAGGGAGGCGATAGACCCGTGGCTATAGGCTAGCTGCCCCAGGACGTTGGCTACCAGCATGATGGCGGCCTCCTCAGGCCCCCGGCAGTAGGCCCCCAGCACGGTCAGGCAGCTCACCCAGGGCACGCCCCCCATTTCCTTACAGGCCACGGCCAGCCGCAAGCGGTCCCAGTCAATCTTGAGCTCCGGCATGATCTGGAGGGGCAACATGGCTGTGGTGGGCCGGAGGCAGCCCTCACTGGAGAAGCTGGCCAGCATGGCGCCCACCGATACAGCATCGGTGTACCCCAGGTACATGTCGGGCCGGCCCATCCGCCG
Source organism: Chloroflexota bacterium (assembly GCA_016190535.1). Next base: position 5,285 of record JACPQK010000086.1, read on the forward strand.
CGCTTCATCCCTCTTCCAGCGGCTACGGGCAATCTCCCAGATCATCTCGCCAGGGGTATGGGCGATATTGGCCACGCCCTCTATGGAAGCCAGCAGGGTAGTGGCCAAGCGCCCCGATGCTCCATCTTGCCGGGCAAAGGTCTTGAGCACCCGCAGGAAAGCCTCGGTGGTATTGGGCACGTGGACCTGGAAGGGGATAGTGGGCGGCCTCTTGTCCCCGGGCTTGCGTGCCCGGATGGTGAGCCAGTCGTCACCTAGGCCCAGGGTCTGTTCTCCGGGGTTGTCCTCGGCCACCTGGAGTATCTCCTCGCGAGTGAACTGGAGGACCCTCTGGGTATCGGTGTTATATAGCCCTGCCTGGGCCAGCAGGTCTACCCCGGCATCGAAGATGGCATCAGCCATGGCATCATCGGGGACTATCTCCTCGCGGACCAGCCTGATACGGTAGTCACTGACCAGCCGGCGGAGCATCATAGCCAACTTGATGTCGTAGTCCTTCTGCTCCAGGATAGGGCCGCGTCGGGCCCTCTCCTGGAGCTCCCTCATTGGTATCATCATTACCTCCCGGCGCTCTGAGAAAAGTACATGGGCAACACTACACGGGCCGCGGAGCTTGCCCCGGCCCGCCAAACCTGGTGCTCTACCTGGCCTGTTTGACCTCAA
>JACPQK010000079.1 GCA_016190535.1 Chloroflexota bacterium
ACGGCCTGCCGGAGATCATTATCTCCTACGAGTCAGGCATGGACCGCAGCCCAGAGTACGACATCATCTACGGGAGGTCCACGGCCGGCTCCCTGCTGCGAGGCCCCCTGGCCCGCATCCTGGTCCACCACTGGCGGCTGAAGCACGATCTGCCCCGCATCATCGCCGCCCAGCGCTTCCGGGTGAAGGACCTGCTCTTCAACTGCGTCTATGCCCGCAATCAGTACATCCTGGCCGGGTTGCTGGACACTGCTGGGGAGACGGCCCTGGCCCAGTCCTTCCGGGAGAGGGCCAGGTTGACCGAGGCGGCCATTCTCAGCAAGATGTACTCCCCCGGCACTGGTCTGTTCCACAGTCTGGATGCCCGCTACGACAGGGACGTGCCTGTCCCCGTGGCCACGCTGAGCACCTTTATGCCTCTGCTGCTCCCCGCCATACCTCTCCCCATGGTAGAGGTCCTGGCGGGCCGCCTGTCCGACCCCCAGTCCTTCGGGGCCCACTACCCGGTGCCCGTGGAGCCCCTCTCGGCTTACGCCCAGACCCCTCGGACGCACATCATCTGGCGGGGGATGCAGAGCTGGATACTGCCCAACTGGCTAATATACCAGGGCCTTCTCCTCCAGGCCCACCGCTTCCCCTCCCTGGCTGCCGAGCTGACAAACCTGGCCCAGGGCTTGGCCCAACGCAGCTATGAGCTGGTACAGCAGCACGGCTTTTGGGAGTACTACCACTCGGAGACGGGCAAGCCCGGCGGGGCGGTCCACTTCGCCTGGTCCGGTCTGGTGTGGAACATGAGCCAGCCGGAGCAGGCTGAGGCTGGCTTCTTTGGACACCTCTATCCCTAGCCTGGCCAGGCGCTGAGCTGGGGCTACTATCCCCCGGACAATGTGCCCGATGCCACTGTTCTGAGGGTCACGCATCATTATGGACGAGCGCAGCATCACATCACAGATTTGGGGTAAGCTGCTATAATAGGGTTTGTCAATATGCACGGCTACATGGGAAAGCTCCTCTGGGTTGACCTGACCCGGGGTAAGATCGAGGATGTACCTCTGGACCCAGGCTTGGCCCGAGACTATGTGGGGGGGGTAGGCCTGGGCACGCGCCTGGTCTATGATAATGTGGCCTCCGGCGAAGACCCCCTTGGCCCGGGGAACCACCTTATATTCACTGCCGGCCCGCTTACGGGCACCCCCTTCCCTACCAGCTCCCGCTACGAGGTATGCACCAAGTCCCCTCAGACGGGGATCTGGCTGGACGCGGGCTCCTCCGGTAGGTGGGGAACCGAGCTCAAGCGCACCGGCTACGACGCCATCGTTGTCCACGGGGCATCCCCCAGGCCCCTCTACCTCCTGGTTACGGAGGACCGGGCGGAGCTACGGGACGGCACGGACCTCTGGGGGCAGGATGCGGTAGCAGTCCAGCGCTACCTTCGGCGTCAGCTCGGTGAGCCGGCCCTGAAGGTGGCCGCCATCGGGCCAGCCGGGGAGAACCGTGTCCTCATCACCTCCATTGTCAATGATGAGGGCAGGGCAGCGGGGCGGGGCGGAGCGGGTGCTGTCATGGGGTCCAAGGGGCTGAAGGCTATCGCCCTGCGGGGCAGGCGCCAGGTCCCCCTGGCCCATCCCGCCCCTTTCCGCCAGCGGGTGCGGGAGGTGCTGGCGGCCCTGGGCAGAAGCCCCACCTCCCATGCCCTGGCGCGCTGGGGCACGCCGGCCAATATCGATGCTGCCTGGGTGGCCAGGGACGTGCCCGTCCAGAACTGGCGGCGCTCCGCCTGGAAGGAGGGCCAGGCCAAGATCAGCAGCCAGAAGTATGCCGACCTGGTGGCCCAGCGCTACGGCGCTTGCCTCAACTGCCCCATCAAGTGCTCCCGTTGGGTGCGGCTGGAGAGGGAAGGCCTCCGAATATACGGCCCGGGGCCGGAGTACCAGACGCTGGCCACCTTCGGCCCCCTGCTGCTCAACGACAACCTGGAGGTGGTGCTCGTCGCCAACGACCTGTGCAACCGCTATGGCCTGGACACCCTCTCCGCTGGGTCCGCCATTGCCTTTGCCATGGAGGCCTTTGAGCGGGGCATCATCACCCCGGGGGAGGCCGATGGCCTCGACCTAACCTGGGGTAACCCTGAGACTATCCTCGGCCTCCTGCACCAGATGGGACAGCGCCGCGGGCTGGGGGAGCTCCTGGGGCAGGGGGTGAAGCGGGCAGCCGCAGCCCTGGGTAAGGGCAGCGAGGAGTTCGCCCTTCATGTCAAGGGAATGGAGCCACCCATGCATGACCCCAGGGCCTTCTTTGCCATGGCGGTGAACTACGCCACCGGCCCGCGGGGGCCGGACCACATGCGGGGCTATGCCCTGGCCCATGAGACCGGTATTTGGACAAAGGGGAAACCCACCAGCCGCTTCAGTGATGAGGGGAAGGGTGAAGGGGTGCGGCTGGCCCAGGACCGCTCTACGCTCATCAACTGTCTCATACTGTGCATCTTCGGTAGCCAGTCCCTGGCCCTGGAGGAGGTGGCCGAGGTGCTGACGGCGGCTACGGGGATACCCTACACCGGTGACGAGGTGCTCCGGGTGGGAGAGCGGACGATAAACCTTCAGCGCGCCTTCAACGTGCGCTGCGGGGTCTCGGGAGTGGACGACACCCTGCCACCCCGCTTGCTCAAGGCAGCCCAGGATAGTGCGGACCCCAACCGGGCCCCCGACCTGGCCCGGCAGCTCCAGGACTACTACCAGGTCCGGGGCTGGACCCCCCAGGGCATGCTCACCCGGCAGAAGCTGGTGGAGCTGGGCCTGGCGGCAGTGGCCGACGACCTGGACCTGCCCTGAGGGCATCCTTGCTCGTTCACGTCTCGCTGGTGGGCATCCTGGCGGAATACGCCGGTGGCCCTGACCTCCAGGTGGAGCTGGGGGAGGGGGCTACCCTGGCGGACCTCCATCGCGCCCTGGGCCAGCGCCCCGGCGCTCGCTTCCCCAGCGAGGTCTGGGACCCCTCCTCCGGATGCTTCACCGCCGTGGTGCGCTCCTTCATAGACGAGGAGGATGTGGAGGACCTGTCCCGGACCTTGCATGAAGGTAGCCGGGTGATCCTGCTGACCATGATCGCGGGTGGCCACCTCTCATGAAGGGCGAAGGGCTTCCCCCAGGCCAGAGGCTGACCGACCAGTTCCCTATCCTCCATATGGGCGCTGTGCCCCCTTTCTCTCCAGACACCTGGGACTTCACCCTTCGGGGTGAGGTGGAGACAGACCTGCGCTTTACCTGGCCCCAGTTCCAGGCCCTGCCCAGAGTCAGACAACGCGGCGATTTCCACTGTGTCACTGGCTGGTCACGTCTCGAAGACCAGTGGGAGGGCGTACGGGTCAGGGACCTGCTGGCCTTCGCCCAGCCCAGGCCCGGCACCTCCTGTGTCCTCTTCCTGGCAGAAGGGGACTATACTACCAACCTCCCCCTAGAGGAGGCTATGGGTGAGGACGTGCTGCTGGCCCTGGAGCTCAATGGCGCCCCCCTGTCTCCGGAGCATGGCAGTCCGGTGCGCCTCCTGGTGCCCAGCAGGTACGCTTACAAGAGCGCCAAGTGGCTCCGGGGTATTTCCCTGAGCCGGGAGCTAAAGCTGGGCTATTGGGAGAGCCGGGGCTATAGCAGCACCGCCGACCCCTGGAGCGAGGACCGCTACGCCTAGCCCCCTGCCCCCTAAAGGTCCCCGGCAGAGGCCATTTACGATTGCCCCCGGCTGAAGCGGGGGCTTCATGCCTCTTCCTTTCGAGGAAGGATGGGGCGTCCCTAAACTACCTCCCCACCCAAGAATAGCGATTGACCTCCGTAGGGCAGGTTTCCGAACCTGCCCGCCCACGAGGGTCGGGTGGGGAACCCCGACCTACAGATTGAATCGCTGTTCTTGGGTCCCCAGCAACGGCTTGACAAAAGGGATAATGGTTTCTATTGTTACTTCAGTGCCGGTCGGCATACCTTAATCTCGGCTGTTTCGAGGGGGGCTAAGTGCGGAAGCACTGGGTTATACCCACGGCGCTCACCGTTGTCATCTCTGTTCTTGTTATCCTGCTCTTCCTCAATACGTCCTTCCTCCCCCTCAATGCCAGCGACCAGGGCAGACCGGTAGACACGTTGTTCAGAGTTATGTTTGCCCTTGGCGGGATAATCTTTGTACTGGTGATGGTGATCCTGCTTTACAGTGTGCTGGCCTTTCGGCGGCGGCCCGGCGACATGGAGGACGGCCCTCCCCTGGAGGGGCATGCGGGTCTGGAGACCGTATGGACGCTCGTTCCCCTGGCTATTGTGGTCATCCTGGCCGTCTATGGGGGCATCGTGCTCAAGGACATAATCGGCCCCCCGCCTGGAGAGGAGCTGGTAGTGAGGGTTGACTCCTTTCAGTGGGGATGGCGTTTCGAGTACCCTCAGCACGGTGTCATCTCTCCCGTCCTGCGTTTGCCTGTGGACCGGCCCGTGCTCCTGGAGCTTACCAGCCGCGACGTGGTCCACTCTTTCTGGGTCCCCGAGTTCCGGGTCAAGCAGGACGCCGTTCCTGGCATGACCACCCACTTGCGGATCACCCCTACGCTTATCGGGGAGTACCGGCTTTACTGCGCGGAGCTCTGCGGGCTGGCCCACTGGGCCATGCAGGCGCCGGTGAGTGTGCTGGACCAGGCGGACTTTCAGCGCTGGGTAGCGGAGCAGCGCCGGTGATGACCCTCCGCGCCGAGGGGCGAAAGGGTTTGCTGTGAGGACGCGATGAGAACACTGCTGGCACTGGGGGTGGTGAGGGGCGTTATCGCCGGACTGTTAGGCACTGGCGTGGGCATGGGGCTGACCATGGCGGGCCGTGCCGCCCTGGGCCGCCCGGCCTGGGATGTGGGTCTCGTCACTACGGTAGGTATCCTGACGGGGATCCTGGCCTATCTGCTGGCCCTGGGCACTTTCAGCTACTGGCTCCGCTGGGTACTGGGGAGGAAGGCCGAGGAGCCGGGCCACCACAGCGGCGGGGGATGGCCCCGCTACTTCGGCGTGGATACCAACCACAAGGTAATCGGTGTCCAGTACATGGCGACCTCCCTTATCGTCATCGTTGTGGCTGGCATTTATCAGCTCATCGCCCGCCTGGAGACGGCCCAACCCGGGATGGGGTTCATCAGCCTGGGCACCTACAACTCCCTGATGAGCCTGCACGGGATCATGATGCTGGGGGCCGTGCTCCTGGGCATCTCGGGCATGATGAACTACTTGTTGCCGCTGATGATTGGTGCCCGGGACATGGCCTTCCCCCGCCTAAATGCCCTGTCCTACTGGATCACCCTTCCCGCCGTGCTGCTGCTCCTGTTTGCCTTGCCCGCCGGCGGCTTTGACACTGGCTGGACGGCCTATCCGCCCCTGAGCATCCGGGCACCTCTGGGGATGCAACTGATGTTGCTGGCTTTCTTCCTGGTGGGCTGGTCCTCCATCCTGGGCAGCATTAACTTTCTGACCACCATCCTGACGATGAGGGCACCGGGTATGGGCTTCTTCCGCATGCCCATCTTTGTGTGGGCCACCCTGGCCACCGCCTTCCTCCAGCTTATCTTCACCCAGTTCGTGGCCACTGCCTTTCTACTGGTGCTCCTGGAGCGCCTGCTGGGGTTGGGGTTCTTCTCTGCGGAGAGGGGAGGCAACCCCATCCTGTTCCAGCACCTCTTCTGGTTCTACTCCCACCCCGCGGTCTATATCTTCGTCCTGCCTGGGCTGGGGGTGATCAGCGAGGTGCTACCGGTGTTCTGCCGCAAGCCCCTCTTTGGCTACCGGGCAGTGGCCCTCTCCAGCCTGGGCATTGCCCTGGGTGGGGCTATGGTCTGGGGGCACCACATGTTCGCTGCCGGGATGGAGGAGTGGTTGAGGATACCCTTCATGTTCACCACCTTGCTGGTGGCCGTGCCCACCGGGGTTAAGATATTCTCCTGGCTGGCCACCATGTGGCGGGGGAAGATACACCTGGAGACTCCCATGCTCTTCGCTCTTACCTCTATTGGGGTCTTCCTTATCGGGGGTCTCACCGGGGTGCCCAACGGGGTGGTGCCCACCGACCTCCACATCCACGACACCTACTGGGTGGTGGCCCACTTTCACCATACCCTCTTCGGGGGATTTGTCTTTCCGGCCATGGCTGCCATTTACTTCTGGTTCCCCAAGGTCACGGGGCGGCTCCTCAGCGAGCGCCTGGGGAAGCTCCACTGGGGCATCATGACGGCGGGCTTCCTCATCACCTACGAGCCCATGTTCTGGCTGGGGCTGATGGGCATGCGGCGGAGAATAGCGGACTACAACCCGGAGCTGGGCTTCAGTACGATGAACACGGTGGCGACTATCGGTGGTTTTATCATTGCCCTGGCCATGCTGCTGTTCTTCGTCAACCTTACAGTGAGCCTGTGGCGGGGCGCTCGTGCCTCGGCCAACCCCTGGCGCTCCCGCACCCTGGAGTGGCAGCTCCCCTCGCCTACGCCGGAGGAGAACTTCCCCTTCGCCCCGCAGGTGGTGGGCCCTCCCTACGGCTACGGCGTCCCGGGCTCCGTCCATGCGCTGGTGGCCCCCGCTGGAGGCGGAGACGGAAAGGATTAGCAGGGGATGGCGACCTTTGGCTCAGGCCCAGGGAAGGAGGCACCACTTGCGCAAGGGTGACCTAAGAGGCAAGCTGCGTCTCGGATATGTGGTCTTCGGTGCCCTGCTGGTTATCGAGGTTGTGGAGTACCTGCTGGGAACTACTGTGACCAGGGGTAACTGGCCATTCCTGGCCATC
>JACPQK010000084.1 GCA_016190535.1 Chloroflexota bacterium
GAGAGCAACCCGGGGGGTATGGCGGCCCTGCTGGGGGTGGACCGGCCTGCGGCCGAGGCGCTGTGCCGGGACAGCGGCGCCCATATCGCCAACCTTAATTGCCCGGGGCAGGTGGTCATCGCCGGGAGCCGGGAGGCCCTGGAACAGGCCCGGCTGCTGGCCCAGGAGCGGGGGATCAAGCGCTTCATCCCCCTGGAAGTCTCCGGGGCCTTTCACACCCCCCTCATGGCCCCCGCGGCCGCAGGCATGGCCCGGGTGCTGGAGACAGTGGCCTTTGGAGACCCCCAGGTGCCAGTGGTGGCCAACAGCACGGGGGAACCCCTCACCAGCGCCCAGGAGGTAAAGGCAGAGCTCCTTTCTCAGCTCACGAGCTGTGTGCAGTGGCAGAGCTCAGTGGAGCACATGGCTAGCGCTGGCGTGGCCACTTTTATCGAGGTAGGACCCGGCCGGGTGCTCACCGGGCTTATCAAGCGCATTGCCCCGGGCGCTCGCCTGGCTAACTGGGGGGAGTGGTCCTCTCTCCCGGTGTCTCACCCATAGCCATGGCACTGGAGGGACGGGCAGCCATCGTCACCGGCAGCAGCCGGGGTATTGGCCGGGCGGTAGCCCTGCGCCTGGCCAGAGAAGGGGCGAGCCTGGTGCTGAACGCCCGCCAGGACGAGGCCGGGGTCCGGGCGGTGGTGACCCAGGTGCAACAGATGGGCGGCCAGGCAGTGCAGGCCATGGGCGATGTTAGCCAGGCAGAGACCGCCAAGCAGTTGGCGGAGGCCGCCTACCACCATTTCGGGCGAGTGGATATACTGGTGAACAACGCTGGGATCAACCGGGACAACCTGATCGTGCGCTTATCCGAGACTGACTGGGACCAGGTACTGGATGTAGACTTGAAAGGTGCTTTCCTCTGCACCCGGGCAGTGCTAAGGTATATGCTGAAGCAAAGGTGGGGTCGGATAATAAATATGAGTAGCGCTGTGGGCCTCATGGGCAACGCGGGCCAGGCAAATTATGCCTCTGCCAAGGCGGGGTTGCTCGGCCTCACCAGGTCCATAGCCCGCGAGGTAGCCTCCCGCGGCATCACGGTCAATGCCGTGGCCCCCGGCTTCATCGATACCGAGATGACTCAGGCCCTGTCCCCTCAGCGCCGAGATAGTCTGTTGCAGCAGATCCCCGTGGGACAGCTCGGGGCTCCCGAGGATGTGGCCCACGCCGTAGCTTTCCTTGCTTCCCCAGAGGCCGCCTATATCACCGGACAGGTGCTCCCGGTGGACGGCGGTCTGGTGATGGGTTGAGAAGATGACAGGAAGACGTCGCTCCCGGCGGATAGCTCTCCAGGCCCTATATGAGGTAGAGGCTACAGGGCATTCCCAGGAACTGGCCCTGGACTGGCTAGTGGCGGAGGAGGGCCTGGACGCTGCCGCAGCGGAGTTCGCCCAGAAGCTGGTGGCCGGGGTATATAGCCATGTGGGGCAGATTGACGCTATTATCCGGGAGTGTGCTCCCGCCTGGCCCCTGGAGCAGATGGCCCCCGTGGATAGGGCCATCCTGCGTATGGCCCTCTTCGAGCTGCTGATGGACTCGGGAGCGCCGCCCAAGGTGGCCATCAACGAAGCTGTGGAGCTGGCCAAGACCTTCGGTGGCGACGCTTCCCCCCGCTTTGTCAATGGTGTCCTGGGCACCGTAGTTGCCCGATATTTGAGTCAAGGAGGTGATGCCCGTGCCGACCGTTTACGAACGGGTCAAAAAGGTAGTCATTGACCAACTAGGTGTGGACGAAGACCAGGTTGTGCCCCACGCCTCTTTCGTGGATGACCTGAATGCGGACTCCCTGGACCTGGTGGAGCTCATCATGGCTCTGGAGGAGGAGTTCTCCAACGGTGACCAGAAGCTGGAGATCTCCGATGAGGAAGCGGAAGCTATCCTTACCGTCCAGGATGCGATAAACTATCTGAAGGACAAAGGGGTAGAGGACATATAGGGCTGCCTCTTGTCCTGCGAGTGCCGTCCTTCCCCAAGCCAGGTAGTGGCGAGGGTGTTTAGAGTGTTGCGATGGATTTTCTTGGTCTGGGTCCTCCCGAGGTTCTGGTCATCCTGGTTTTGGCCCTCATTGTGTTGGGCCCCCAGCGCATTGTCAGTGTCGCTGTCAGTCTGGGGAAGGCGGTTAGGGAATTCCGCAAGGCAACCACTCAGCTTAGTGACCAGCTAACCCGGGATGTCCTCCAGGAGGAGGCTGGCCCCCCACCAGCGCGAGGAGAGCCAGCACCTCCTCCAGGGTCTCGAGGACGCAAACCATCCTCCCCCCCGGGCCCGGACCAGCCCCCGGGGCCCGAGCGCTAGCCCCCCTCCATGGACAAGGAGAAGCAGTATACCCTAAAGGAGCACCTCCTCGAGCTCCGCCGTCGCCTGACCATAGCTGCTATTGGTGTGGCTATAGCCACCGTCGCCGGTTTCTTCGTAGCCGATTATGTCTTCCGTGCCCTCAAAGCCGCTGCCCCCGGCATCGACCTAGTCTATATCGAGCTCCCGGAGTACATCGCCACCTACTTCAAGGTAAGCCTGCTGGTGGGCCTTGCCCTTTCCCTGCCGGTGATACTTTACGAGATAGTGGCCTTTGTGTCCCCGGGCCTGACCCCTCGGGAGCAGCGCTTCCTATACGCCCTGTTGCCCGCGGCCTTCTTGGCTTTCGCCGCAGGCGCCGCCTTCGCCTACTTCGTGCTGGTGCCCCCCGCCCTGCGCTTCCTGTTGAGCTGGGGAGGAGATATAGCCCGGCCGCAGATAAGGATTAGCAACTATGTGAATGTGGTGACCACCCTAGTCTTCTGGGTGGGAGTGGTCTTCGAGATGCCCCTGGTGGTGGCTTTCCTGGCCCGGCTGGGAGTGATCAGCCACCGCACCCTGATGCGACACCAGCGATGGGCCATTGTCCTCGCCTTCGTGTTGGGGGCGTTCATCACCCCTACCTTCGACCCCATCAACCAGAGCCTGGTAGCTCTGCCCCTCATCGTCCTTTACCAGATAAGCATAGTGCTGGCCTGGTTGCTGCGGAGGCCGCCGCGGGCAGAGGCGGTAGCCGCCTCCGCAGCCCCGACGAGGCCAGAGA
>JACPQK010000080.1 GCA_016190535.1 Chloroflexota bacterium
CAGGAAGTGTTCCAGCCGCTGGCTCAGGGGGAAACGGGTGAACTGCTCAGGCATCTCGGCCTTGGGGTCTTCGGCTGGGTGGTCCTCCATAGTGCCTCCTTTCCGCTCAGCGGTTGGTGGCCAGACGCCACAGATGGAGCAGGATATGGATAGACAATCCCCCGATAATGAAGGGAATCAACACGCGGTAGAAGGTGCGTACCGCAAAGACTAGCGGCGCCCTTTCCAGGCTAGGCTCGTAGTGGGATAGCCAGGCGGCGGGAAAGCTCTCCGAGGCACCTGGATGGCACTGGCGGCAGGTCTCCACCAGGTTGGCCCTGAGGACGGAGGAAGTGGGAGCATCCACCGATTGGATGTCGTGGATGCCGTGGCAGTCAGTGCACACCGCCTTGGCCGTGGAGTCGGTGGGGCTGCGCAGACGGGTGAGGGACACCGTTATTCCGTGGAAGTCCTGTAGATAGGTCCTGAGCACATTGGGGGAGATGCCGTACTTCCCCATGAGCTGGGCATCGCTATGACACTGGGCGCACATGGCGGGTACATCCAGGTGGAAAGCGGGGGTACGAGGGTCCTGGATGGCATGGCTGCTATGGCAGTCAGTGCATACCGGCACATCCTGGTTGTTCTCATTGACCAGAGCACTGCCATGCACGCTCTGCCTATAGACATCGTATATCTCGGTATGACACTGGGCACAGGTCTGGGAGACCCGGGCCCGAGGCTTATCTGGGGGAGGGATGTCGTGGGCACCGTGGCAGTCCACACAGACGGCTGCCCGGGTGTCTCCCTGGGCCAGGACCTGATAGTGCATGCTGTCCAGGGTCTTGGTGTAGTTGGCAAAGTGGCAGCGGCGGCAGACCTCGTAAAGGGCGAAGGTAAGCTCCCGCCGGGTAGCGGGTAACGGGTTAAGGTGGGGATAGGGAGAGATACGGCTGTGGCAGTCCCCACAGGCAAGCTTACCGCCGTGCACCGAGGACTGGTAGGCTACGGTGTCCAGAACCAGGGACAACCTCTCCCCGCTGACCAGGGGGAGATCCCCCAGCTTTGGATTGGCGTGGCAAGAGAGGCAATAGCTGTCGTCCACGACCGGGGAGGGTGCCCCCGGCGTGCTGGAGGGGGTGGAAGGCCCCTGGTGACAGAGCAGACACTTGGCTCCCAGGGCTCCCGGGTGGTCCAGGGAAAGGGGCGCTATCCCTTCTGGTCCGTGGCAGGACTCGCACCCGTCGGTCAGCCCCACATGGGGCGAAGGCGGTGGGGCCAGGGAGGTGGGCGTGGGGAGCGGTGCCCCCCCACCGCTGGGAGCCGCCGGCGTAGGGTCGGGCGTGGCTGGCGTTGGACCAGGGCCGACGGCCGTCGGGGTAGGAGTGGGGCCAGGCGGAGGAGCAGCCGTGCTGGGAGCGGCGCTGTGACAGACCAGGCATTCGGTCTCCGGGTAGGCCGGGTGCTGGTGGAGCAGGGGGGCAACTCCCTGCGGGCCGTGGCAGCGCAGGCAGCCCGTAGCCAAGGCCCCGTGGGGCGAAGGGGGAGGGGGGCCCTGTGCCCCGGCCCCTCCGGGTAGTCCCCACAGGGCCCCAGCCAGGGCCAGGCCCCCCAGCAGCAGGAGCACCACCACCAGCCTCATACCCCCTCGCCCTCCTTACTCGCCTTCTTCCCGCCGACGCTCAATCTCCTCCTCCAGCCCCCGCAGGATTTCCTCTGCCTGGTCTTTTTTAGCCGGGCGACGGGCCCGCCGGCCCAGATAGGAGACCCCGGGCCGCCACTCCACAGTAGCCAGGTGCCCCACCCCGGTAAAGGCCCACCTCAGGCCTAACCACCCACGATAGCCCAGGTAGCCTAGCAAGGCAGCGAAGCCCGTGAAGGGCAGGAAGATGATATAGACCAGCCCCAGCAGGGGCATGGCCATGACCAGCAGCAGGGCCGGAGCCCTAACGTACGGCCGCTTCTGGGCGTCCGGCAGCTTCCCTCCCGCCCGGGAGATAGTGACCACCTGTCCCGTAGCCGGGCACCAGTAGGTGCCCTTTCTCACCGTGTCTCCACCTCTATACTTGAACATGGCCACCTCCTTTTCTAATCCTGAATCCCCCTTTCACATCTCCAGTGTGCTCCTGAGGTGGTCGATGTCATATCCGTTATCCGCCCTATTTTCTTTCAAAAAACGCCTTAATCCGGCGGGGATTCCATGGGGATTACCCTCCGGCTGATGGCGTACTTCACCAGCTCGGTGCGGCTGTGCAGGCCCAACTTGTCCATAATGCTCGCCCTGTGGGCCATGACTGTCTTGACGCTAAGGCCAAGCAGGTCCGCAATCTCCTGATTGGTATGGCCCTCGGCAACGAGCTTGAGCACCTGCTTCTCCCGGTCGGTGAGGAGGTTGTAGGAGTCCCCCACCAGCGCCTCGGGTCTCCGCAAGTAGCCCTCGATGACCTCTGGGGCAATAGAGGGGTCCAGGAAGGATCCCCCCCGGTAGACCGCTCGCAGGGCAGAGAGGAGCTCAGCTCCGGCGGCCCGCTTCATCACGTACCCGGCCACGCCCAGTTTGAGAAAGCGGTGGATGTACTCCTTGTCCCCGTACTGGGTGAGCACCAGGACCCTTATCTGAGGGGCCTGCTTGCGCACCTCCATAGCGGCCTCCAGGCCACCCAGGCCGGGCATGGCGATGTCCAGGAGCAACACATCGGGCAGGAGGGCCAGGGCCTTGGCCACGGCCTCGCGGCCATCGGCGGCCTCCCCCACCACCTCAATATCGGGGTGGGGGGCCAGGATCATCCGGATACCCTCCCGGACCAGGTTATGGTCATCGGCAATGAGCACCCTAATCTTGCCCACGGCCATTCCTCTCCGTTACAGGGACTTCCCAGACAATGCGTGTCCCCTTGCCCGGCTGGGAGACCACGGCGAAGCGGCCTCCGAGCATCTCCACCCGCTCTCTAATACCCAGCAGCCCCAAGCCCCTGACCTGGCCCGTCTCAGAGCCAATGCTGCTGATATCAAAGCCCCGGCCATCGTCCTCCACCTCGATGCGGATAGCATCACCCGTAGACTCCTGGCGGATGACCACGTTCTCCGCCTCGGCATGCTTCAAGATATTGGTCACCGCCTCCTGTACTACCCGGAACAGGGCTATCTCTGTTTCGCTAGGCAGCCGGCGCTCGGGGCCAGTGCTTACGAAGCGGACCTCTATGCCCTGAGGGCGGAGGCGGCTTTCCGCGTACCAGCGCAGGGCGGGGAGCAGCCCCAGGTCGTCCAGCAGGGAGGGCCGCAGGTCGAAGATGAGCTGGTGGACCCCTTCCAGAGTACGCACTACCATATCCTTCATGTTAGCCAGCCTCCCCGAGGACGCCGAGGCCTCCGACGAGGTCAGGCTAGTGTCTATGGCCATAGCCAGAGCGGCCAGAGACTGGCTGGTCTCATCATGGAGTTCCCGGGCGATGCGCTTTCTCTCCTCCTCCTGAGCGGAAATGACCTTGCCCAGAAGCTCCCGGCGAGCTGTCTCCTCCCGGTAAAGCTCCTGGTTGAGGCGGGAGAGTTCCCGGTGGCGCTGCTCCAACTCCTGGGTGCGCTGGCCCACCCGGTCCTCCAGCTCCCGGTTCCAGCCTTGCACCTGTTCCAGGGACTCCTTCAAGCGGGAACGCATCACCTCCAGGGAGTGGGCTAGACGGCCTATCTCGTCCTCCCCCTGGGGTGGTATGGTCTGGGCCAGGTCGCCACCGGCAATACGCTGAGCAGCAGCGGTGAGGGCCCCCACCGGCCCCACCACGCTACGGGCCACACCCCAGGCCAGGGCTGTACCAAGGGCCAGCAGAGAGAAGCCCAGAAGGAGGAGCCGCTGCCGGAAGCGGAGGGACCAGGCCAAGGCCTCTCCCTCCGCCTGGCGGATGACCACCCCCCAGCCTGCTATGGGCAGGGGGGAGAAGGCCGTGACCTCCCTCTCACCGTTAACACCGCTAGGCCAAATGCCGGCTGCCCTGCGCCCTTCCTGGATCAGGGAGGCCAGCCCGTCTGTGTTGGAGCTACTCGCCAGCAGATGCTCAGGCACGGCACTGGCCAGCACCGTCCCCTGGGAGTCCGCCACCTCCACATAGCCCGTCTTACCCAAACGCATAGGGCGGAGGACCTCGCGAAGGCCGCGGCCGGTGACATCTATCTCCCCGACTACCAGGCCAGCGGTATGTCCCAGGGTGTCTCGAAGAGGAGTCGCCAGGGCTATGGTCGCTCGCCCCGTGGGACCGAGGAAGAGATCAGACACCACGGGCCTGCCCTGGCCCAGGGCCTGCTGAATATGGGGGTAGCCATAGAGGGAAGCGCCTATCTGGTCGGGGCGATAGGGCTCCACCCAACGGACGGTCCCCTGCTGGTCGATAAGGTAAACGCCGTTGCTGAATATGGAGCGCAGGTAGGCTTCGTGCAGGGCCTGACGGTCCGGCGCTGCCCTCCCATCCTCCCAACCCAACCCCTGGGCAGCCCCCGCCTCCTCCAGGTAGAGAAGGTTCTGGCGGAGCACATATTCCAGGTACTGGGCCACCACTCCAGCCATCTCCCTGCGCTCCTCCAGCGTCCGGTTAGTGCTTTCCCTCCCCGCCAGCCAGCCCGCGATCATCAGCCCCGCCAGTATCACCATTATCCCCAGCACCACCAGCAGAATGAGGCGGCGGTGAAGGCTCTTTCTCAGTACGTTGGTCAGAGACCCTCGCCCGGCCAAAGCACCCTCCCTTAGCCCTTTCCAGAACTATATTGTAATGGAAATCACAAGTTTTTGCCAGTTTTGGGGGGGCCTGTCCCTGATGAACGACAACAGAGTCCTGGGCTATGCGTCCGTTCCTGATCACTCCGACGCCGTGGCCAATTTCGCGATCGGCGCGGATGCGGAGGCTGGCAAGGGCCATGCGGAAGGTCACCCTGGCCCAATCCTCGGTGTTGAAGGTAGGAACGAACTTACCCCTGTAGCTGTGGTGGAACTGAGGTTACGATAGGCAGAACCTTTGCCGAGACTTTCGCCCTCGCGTGGTGAACCGAGTTGGAGCCCACAATGGTGCGGCATTTTGGTAAACGGCACCGACCCAATCCACGTTTGAACTCAAACGCCCCTTGTCCAGGCTGTATGGTCACCTCAGCGTCATAGTGATCGGATTATTGGATGGTTCCGGGCATATGTCAACGGCTGTGGAACGAAGGGGGGGTGTTCTTGCCAGGTCCTATTCAGTGAGGCAGGGGCGCTGTGGATACCGCTACCATGTGCCAACTCCCCTGCAATACGCCAATACACCACAACTCAGGCAGAAGGGACCCAGAACCTCTATTGTATAGGCGACGACCCCGATGATGTCCAGCTACTTATGTCTAGTCACCCCACCCCCCAGTGCCTCAATCCCCACACCTTCCGCAAGCCCAGCCCTAGAGAACACTCCATCTCTCGCTGGCTCTCCTTCTACAACTACCAACGCCCTCACTCAGCTCTCGGCTGGCTTAACCCTATTCAAAAACTGCGCTCCTTCCCCGCCTATCAGGGTGTTACCCATGTTCGACAACAATACATCCGGATCAGCCCCACTTCATCGGAGCCCAGTTCGAAGTTCTGTCCAGGGCAACCCCCCACCTTTAAGCCCGGTCCTCGACCTGAAAGGGGCAAATACTCCCAACAAGCCCCTCGCCCTGCTCCGCGGCGGTGGTCATTGCCCGGGTATTTTCAGTATCTCGCCGGTGGCGGCAATTGGTGTGGACTATTGGCAGAAACTCCGATCCACGGGGCCTCAGTCATGGCCG
>JACPQK010000088.1 GCA_016190535.1 Chloroflexota bacterium
GGCAGAGGGGGGGAGACCCTGGCCTCCGGATAGGTATCATTGTAGAAGCTTATGGTGCGCACCAGCTCCTCGGCCAGCCGCTGAGGGGCTGAGTCTGTATCTAGAGGCTCATCCCCTAGCCACATGCTCCGCACCACGGCAGGCACGGAGTCCACAGCGATGACGATGTCGATGCTGTCCGTCTCCACATTGGCTACGATGGTGTGGCTCTGGGATGTCGCTCGTAACAGCGCCAGAGGGGCCAGCTCCACTTTGCGCAGGGGTAGCCCCGCCAGCTTTACGGTCTCTATCAGGGCTTGTAGCGGGGATTTAGGCGCGGCCAGCACCAGGAAGCTCCGCTCCGTTTCCCTCACGGCCACCTGGTCCCAGAAGAGGTATTGGGCACTCTCGGAGAAGGCCATGAGCCGGCGGGCCTCCCGGGGCACTACCTCCCGGGGGTCTACGTCCTTAGCGCGGGGCAGATTGATCAGCCGGCAAATGCCCTGGAATCCGGGGAAGGCTGCTATGGCAGGCGCTCTGGGAATGCCTTTCCCCGCCAGGGCGTTGCGGAACACCTGGCTCATGCCTTGCGGGTTGGCGATAAAACCATTGCGCAGGAAGGCGGGATTGAAGGGGATATGTGCCCAGTCCAGGACCTTTCCCCTGCTAACCAGGACGAGGCGCAGGCTGTTGCCCTGGATAGAGAAGACTATCCGTTTACCCGTCACCAAGGGGAGGCTGGGGAGCATCCTTCGCCACCCCCTACTGCCCTGGAGCACGGTAGCCAACATCTATTGCACCGCGGAATACACCATTAGCTCCATGGTGAATTCCCAGCCCAGGTTTCCCTCAATCCGCTTCAGCGTTAGCTTGTCCAGGAGAGGTGCATAAGGGGATCTCGTGGCGTCGGCCAAGAAGCGGTGGACCCCGGAGGGGGGCCCCTGCCCCGAGAGGCTGAACTTGTAGGTACTGAGGTCTGTGTCCCCTATCTTGGTGGTGCCGGAGTCCAGGTTAAGGCCCCTTAGCTCCAACCAGCTGCTGGCAGCCCATCCCCACAGCTTCAGGGTCACCTCTGTAACGTCCCCGGTCCCGAAGCTGCTCTCCGACAGGGCCGCTTCCAGCACCCCTTTCCGGGACTGGAGCGCCGCTATGTTGGACTCCTCGATGGCCCTGTCCAGGGCAATGCGGGCCTGCCGGCCCCGGGTCTCCCAGGTGTCCTCCTCGCTGGCCTGGCGGGCCTGGGCGAGCCTGATGCCCAGGTTGAGCACCAGGACGATGAGGGCTAGGGCCAGAAATATCTTGCCCGGGAGGGACAGCTTCTCCATCATCTTCCGCAGGCTCATGCCGTCACCAGTTCCACGGATAGAGTGAAGCTGAGGCCGCCCCCTGCCCCGGGGCCCCCCACTGCTGCGGTCCTGGTCACGGTCACCCGGGATACGCCGGGGGTGGCTTTGAGCTGGTTATAGTACTGGGCCACCCCGTCGAAGCCCAGGCGGGAGATGCCCTCCACGGTGATGTCGTTGACCCCCTTGGCCACGGAGGTCAGCTCCACTCCCGCCGGCAGGGCCACCAGGAGATTGGACAACAGGCGGTCCCATTCCAGCCGCCGGCCCTGGAGGAACTCTCGGACCTTGCTCTGTGCTTGCACGCGGGCCTCCAGGGCGGCGATCTCCTGGCGCAGCTTTTCCCCCGCTTGAATCTGGGGTGCCAGGGCATCGGCGGCAGCGAGCAGGCGCTGGTGCTCGGAGCGCAGGGTGGATATATCGCTCCGCGCATCCAGGTAGGGCTGTAGCGACCAGGGGAGGAGGAGTATTCCCACCAGAGCAAGTACCGCCAGGCCCCCCTCTAGGGGCGTGAGACGCCTGGGCCGGTGCTCTAGGGGCAGGATGTTGATATCCGGCAGCCTGGGGTAAGGGGCGCTCACCGGATCTGTCCTATGACCCCGTAGAGGGTGGACATGACCGCCATCGCTACGAAGCCCACTGCCCCACCGATCACCAGGATCAGGGTAGGTTCGATCATGGCGGTGAGGGCGGTAATGGCCCGGTCTGTCTCCGCGTCGAAGAACTTGCTCAGGCTCAGCAGGTTCTGGCTCAAGGTCCCGGCTCGCTCCCCCACGACTACCATCTGGCAGAAAATGGAGGGGAAGATCATCTGGCGGCTTACCGCCTGGGAGAAGGAATTCCCGCCCAGAATATCCTCCCTGGTCCGTACCAGGGCCTGTCTAAGCTGTAGGTTGCCACTGGTGCGCGCCGATAGCTCCAGTGCCTCCGCCAGGGGGATACCTGCGGAAAGCATAGTGTAGAGGCTGCTGGTGAAGCGGTAAAGGAGGGCTAAACGGACGGCCCGCCCGATGAAAGGCGCTCGCAGGACAAGGGCATCCTTGGTGGCGGCGCCCCTGGGGGTACGGAAATAGAGCCACAGGCCAACGGCCAGCGCAATCAGGATCAGGGGGCCCAGCTTGGCCCACTGCTGGGCGAAGTTGGTTACGCCGATAAGTATCTTCGCAGGTAGGGGCATCTCCGAGCCGAACTCCTGGAACAGGTTGCCCAGGGCTGGCAGCGAGTAGGTAAGAAGGACATAGCCTGCCACTATCCCCACCAGGCCTACCATTGCCGGGTAGCGCAAGGCGCTGGTGATCTTCCTGGTTAGCGTGGCCTGGCTTTCCAGGTAGTTGGCTACCTCGTGCAGGACCAGCTCCAGCCGGCCCGTTTCCTCGGCCACGGTGACCAGGCGACAATACAGGGTGGGGAAGACCCCGGGGTGTCTGGCCATGGCCTGGGACAGGCTGTTACCGGCCTGGATGTCTAGGCGCACCTTCCCGATGGCCTCCCGGAGCAGCAGGTTGCCAGCGCGCTCCTCCACGATCTGGAGGCCCGAGTTCAGGGGGATCCCCGCTTGGAGTAGGGTGGCCAGCTCCCGGGCAAAGGAGACCAGCTCCATAGCCTTGGGGCGAAAGAAGGTGGGGAGCTGGCCATAAAGCTGACGGCGAAGTTGCTTGATACGTGAGCGCTCAGGCTTCAGGGAGGCGACCACCAGCTCCGAGCGCCACAGGAACTCCTCGGCCTGGGCAGGGGTCTCTACGGGCAGGACGCCCGATACCCGTCTCCCTTCACTGTTGTAAGCTACATATCTAATGGCCAACTCAGGCGAGCCTCGCAGTCCGGAACTGGCCTGGGCCTAGTCTATGGTGAATACGCTCCTGACCACCTCAGCGGGGGTAGTGACCCCGTCTTTAGCCTTGAGCATGCCATCCCGCCTCATGGTCAGCATCCCGCCCTTTACCCCCTGTTCCTTGATTTCCCGAGCGGACGCCTGTTTGGAGATGAGGAGTCTTACCTGCTCGGCAATGGGCAGTACCTCGAACACCCCGATGCGCCCCCGGAAACTGGTATAGGAACAGAAGTTGCAGCCCCGGCCCTGGTAGAAATCGTTACGTACCTCCCCCATCTCCTGCTGAAAGGCCATGGCCACGTCGGGGGGTACTGTCACCATGGTCCTGCAGTAGGGGCACAGCTTGCGCACCAGCCGTTGGGCCACGCTGCCAATCACCGCTGAGGTCACCAGGAAAGGCTCAATGCCCATGTCAATGAGGCGGACGATAGCGGCGGCGGAGTCGTTAGCGTGGATGGTAGAAAGTACCAGGTGGCCGGTGAGGGCCGCCTGGATGGCAATCTCCGCGGTCTCCTGGTCGCGTATCTCGCCCACCAGGATGATATCCGGGTCCAGGCGCATGATGGCCCGCAGGCCCACGGCGAAGGTGATCCCGGCCTGGCGGTTCACCTGGATCTGGTTCACCCCCTCGAACTGGTATTCGATAGGGTCCTCCACCGTCATAATGTTGCGCCCCTTCCCGGTCAACTGGGTGAGGGCGGAGTAGAGCGTGGTGGTCTTACCGGAGCCGGTAGGCCCGCTGACCATGATCATCCCGAAGGGGGCCTTGAGAAGGCTTTCGAAAGAAGCCAGGGCTGGGGGTTGGAAACCCAGGTCTGAAAGCTGGACCAGGGATACGCCCTTGTCCAGCACCCGCAGCACCATCATCTCGCCATGATGGGTCTCGGCGGTAGCTACCCGGAAGTTGATCTCCCGGTCCTCCACGGTAGCAGTGAACTGGCCGTCCTGGGGGCGGCGGCGCTCGGCGATGTCCATGCCCGCCAGCACCTTTACTCGGGAGGTCAGCGCCTGGTGCACCCCCATGGGCAGGCTTACCACCTCATGCAAGGTGCCGTCAATCCGATAGTAGACCTTGAGCTCTGCCTCCGTGGGCACCACGTGGATGTCAGAGGCCCGGTCCTTCACGGCCTGGGCGATTACGGTGTCCACCGCCTTGACGGCAGGGGCCTGGGCTACAGCCTCCGCCTCCAGGCGGCGGGGTGCCGCGGGAGGAGGCGCCGCCGGGCCTGTGGTGGGGGCAGTGGGGGATACAATGCGGGTCAGCTCCTCGGCCATTCGGGAGGTGGACTTGTAGTTGGCATCGATGGATTCCTTCAGGCCACCGCGCAGAGGGAGCACAGGCTTTATCCTCTTGCGGGTGAGGGCAGCCAGGGTATCCAGGAGCTGCACGTCGTGGGGGTCCTCCATGGCCACCCGCAGGGTGTCCCCGTCCAGGGACAGGGGGAGCACATTGCGTTCTCGGGCCACGGCCTCAGGCACCAGGGCCACGGCCTCGGGCTGGATCTTGTACTGGCGGAGCTCTACTACAGGCACACCAAGCTGGAAGCTGAGCACGGTGGCCAGGGTCTCTGGGGTCACGATCTGCTCACTGAGCAGGACCTCGCTCAGCTTCCTGTTGGTAGCCCTGGCCTTGGCCTGGGCGGCCAGCAGTTGCTCCCGGGTCAGGAATGCCCCGTCTACCAGGGCATTTCCCACCCTTTCCTCTATCCCTACAATGGTGCGCCGCTCGGTGGCCATCCCTACCTTCCCACTGCCCACATCTTGGACTGTGGAGATATCATGCCGTTGCTACACAGCGAAGTCAAGTCTACAAATACCCCTATCCCGGCTACCACATACTTGTGGCCGGGACCCGCTGGCCAAAAGCTGTATTCTTTTCAAACTCTAAGGGAATTTTACCACAAACATCCGCAGCAAGGGGTGTGAGGTGTGGTACCTTCATTATTCCCGGGGTTCTCCCCGTAGGATATAGGGGTCCTGGGCCTTTCCGAGCTTCGAGGGTGTCATCTAATACCGTCTCATTCTGGGGTATCCCTTAAGGGGATGCGAGGGAGTAACCTCCCAGATGCGTGTACGAAGGAAAGACGTTGCTGAGACTAGTGGTTGCATAAATCAGCGTATGAAAGACCCACCTCAACCGCGCTCACCCTGAGCGTGTCGAAGGGTGAACCGCTCATGGTTCGACAGGCGCACCACGAGCGGTTGTTCATAACGCTCTTTTCTGCCAGTAGGCACTAGAGGTTTGTGGGACAGGGGGGGTAGGGGCAATTCATGAATTGCCCCTACTTTATCAAGCGCCTCCGCATCAGCCGGAGAGCGAGCCAGAACGAGCCCGCCGAGGCCAGGGCCAGCCAGGTCAGGTCCACCACCAGACCCCAGCCCAAGTTGCCCTGGAGCAGGGCGCGCACCAGGTCTACGCCGTGGGTGAGGGGCAGCATCCAGGCCAGGTCCTGCACTATGCGGGGCAGCCTGGAAAGGGGAAAGAATACCCCGCTGAAGAAGAACATGGGTGTGATAAACAGGGTGAAGTAGTAATTGAAGGCATGTATGCTGGGCACTACGGCCGTAAACACCATGGAGATGCTGGCAAAGGCAAAGCCGATGAGCACTGCGGCCAGAGGCACCAGCAGCGCCCCGGGCGAAGATACCTGCCCAAAAAGGGCCAGGGCGGCCAGCAGGGCCAGGGCACTCAGCACCGCCCGGGTGGCCCCCCAGAGGATCTCCCCAGCGATCACATCCTCCACCTCCAGGGGGGTAGCTATGATGGAGTCGAAGGTGCGCTGCATCTCCATGCGCACATAGGAGCCGTAGCTGCACTCAAAGCTGGCCCCAAACATGGCATAGGCAGCGATAATCCCCGGAGCAATGAAACTCAGGTAGGTCTGTCCATTGACCAGGCCGATGTACGCCCCCAGGCCAAAGCCCATGGCCGCCATGATAAACAGGGGCTCCCCCAGAAAAGGTCCCACCTCGAACTTCCACAGTCGGAGGAAGACATCCCGGTTGCGCTGCCATACATAGTAGGCCCGGTAGGAGGGATAGCTCACTCGATGAGACCCCTTCCCGTGAGATGGAGGAAAACATCCTCCAGGGTGGCCGGGCGGTAGATGGCATGGGGTACCTGGGCAGCGGCCCGGCCCAGAGCCTCACCGTCCTTGGCGAAAATGTAAACGGAATCCCCCACCGATTCCCAGGTAAAGTGGCGGCCAGGCAGCAGCTCCCGCAGATGGTCGCTCAGGCCGGCGGGCACCTCCATAACCTGGCTCCCCACGTAGTCCCGCACCAGCTCGTGGGGGCTGCCCTGGGCCAGGATCCGGCCCTGGTGTATGATGACCAGCCTGTCGCAGAGCCGGGCGGCCTCCTCCATGTTCTGGGTAGAGAGCAGCACGGTTATCCCCTGGTCCTGGAGCTGGCGCAGTTTCTGCCATACCAAGTGGCGGCCCTGGGGGTCCAGGCCGGAGGTGGGCTCGTCCAGCACCAGGATACGGGGGTCGTGGACCAGGGCCCGGGCCACCAGCAGCCGCCGCCGCATGCCCCCGGAGAGGGCCTGCACCGGGCTACGCGCCTTCTCAGTAAGCTGGAAGAGCTCCAGCACCTCCTCTGCCCTCTGCCGTGCCCTGGCCTCCGGCATATGAAAGTAGCGGGCATACACCAGGAGGTTTTGTAGCACCGTGAAGTCGGGGTCGAGGTTGTTCTCCTGGGGCACCACACCCAAGCGGGCCTTGACTAGCCTGCCCTGGGTAGGCACATCCAGCCCGTCTACATGCAGCTCCCCCCCGGTGAGGGGGGACTGGCAGCAGACCATGCGCATAGTGGAGGTCTTCCCCGCGCCGTTAGGCCCCAAAAAGCCAAAGCACTGGCCTGCCTCCACAGAGAAGTCAATTCCGGCCACAGCAATCAGAGGCCCGTACTTCTTGAGGAGTCCCCGGGCAACAACAATGGAAGACACCGTTACCTCCGCTCTTTGAGGCAGGGCAAGCCCAGGGGGCACTGGGGCAAGGAAAAGGGCAAGCCCCAGGCACGGCTTGCCCTTTTCGCCCCTGTCATGCCAGGTCTGGTTACCCTAGCTCTTGAGGAGGTCCTCCTCTTCAGGCACTTCAGACTCCACCGAGAGGATAGGCCCCTCCACCACGCTAAAGCCCTCAGGAAGAGGGTCAGGCTCTTCCTCAGAGCCGATCTCATCTTCCTCTTCCTCAGCACCCTCTTCCTCCTCCAAGTCATACTTTAGAATACGCTCCCGGGTGTAGGCCCGGAACTCCTCGGGGCCTGTGGCGGGGAAGGAGACCTTACTGGCCTGGCTGGGGTCCTGGTAGACTTCCCGGATAATGATGCGGACCTCCTGGTCGCCTACGCTGGTCACCGCAGCCACATAGCGGTTGCCGCCCTGCATGAGGCGCACTAGGCGAAAACCCAGCTTGGGATTCACCTGCCCCAGGTAATCCCCCCCGATGGTCTCCACCGTAAGGAGACTGGCGGCGGGGCAGAGTTTCACCTGGTCCCCCGCCGAGATTTTGAGCAACGTGTCCCCGGAGCCGAGATTCATCAGAGAGGTGACCCCCGCCTTGCCCCTCTCCTCAATGAAGAGACGGGGTGGGGCCTTTATGACGTCCTCCTTAACGGGCCGAGTAGGCTCCAGCAGGGTGAGACGGCTCAGGTTCTTCTGGGCAATGGTGTTCAGGGGGTCGATGCTGAGGGCACGCCGGTAGGCATCCCTTGCCTCCTCGTACCTGCCCAGCTCGGTGAGGGCTTTGCCCAGACGGTTCAGAGCATCCGTGTCGCTGGGGAAGAGCTCCAGGATAGCCTGGTTCACCTGTACCGCTTCTTCCCAGCGGCTCTGCATGGCCAGGTCTATGGCC
>JACPQK010000083.1 GCA_016190535.1 Chloroflexota bacterium
ACCTTCCCCCTCACCTTAGTCCTCTCCCCTCAAGGGAGAGGAGAGAAGGCGATCCCTTCCCCCTCGACAGGGGAAGGTTAGGGCTTGCCCTGAGCAAGGCGAAGGGATGAGGGTGAAGCCCCAGCCTGCATAAAGGCGGTGTGTTTTGTTGATGACCATCAGGGCGGGGAAGGCTGAACGACCTCGTGAGCGTTCTTGACACCCCCGGCTGAAGCCGGAGGCTTCGCAATTCCAAAGGGGCACGCTAGAAAAAGCTCGCTCTCTCCGCTCATCCTGAGCCGAAGGATGGGCATATTATGCAAAGCATTTCAGGGACAGGACACTGGCCCACAGGAAACAAGGGGACAGTAGCAGACGCGGGGCACAAAAAGCCGAGGCCCCTGGGGAGGGGGCCTCGGCTGGCTCGATAGTGGGTGTTACTGAGAAGGAGTAGGTGTGGGCGTCGGTCCGGCTGTTGGTGTGGGCCGGACGGTCCTCACCTCGATCTTGCTGGCTAGGATGCTGCCATCGCTCTGGAGGGTGCCTTCCACCTTGGCGGTGGCTCCCACCTGGAGGATGCCTTTGACCTCGATCCTGGTCCTGGCGTCTATTACCACCTGCTTGCCGGAGATCAGCCACCTGTCGGCGCTCAAGCTCTCGATGGTGCCGGTAAACTCCCCTTTCTCGTCTTTCTGCTGCTGTCTCTGCTGGTTGCGTTGCAGCACCTCTACCTTGCTGGCCAGGATGCTGCCATCGCTCTGGAGGGTGCCTTCCACCTTTACCGTGACGCCGACCTCCAGAGTGCCTTTTACCTCGGTCTGGTTACTGATGGTCACTGTCCTGCCCGCAACCATTACTTCGGTGCCGGTGGAGCTATCGACAACGCCCATGAGCTTGGTGCGGCCCGCCCCTCGGGGTTCCGGGGGGCCGCGACGCTGGGATACGTTAAGCTCCAGGGCGAGCAGGCCGCCGCTGACCTGGACCAGGGCTTCCACCCGGGCCGATGCACCTACCTGGGGCTGTCCCTTGAAATGCGTCTCAGCGTCGGTGGTCACCGCCTGCCCGGAGACCATCACCTGGATGTCGGTGAAGCTCTCGATGGTGCCGCTGAACTCCACCACCACACCCTGGGCCTGGTCCCGGGATAGAACGACCAGCCTGGTGAGGGAGAGGGTTCCCTCGGTGAACTCTACCTCCTCCACCACGTCACCCACGGCCAGGCCCGCCAGAACTGCGGGAGCCCCGTTCCTGGTTATCTGGGAGGAGGCGGTGACGGTGAGGGTTAGAGGGTCCCTGCGCTCCGCGGGCAGGATGGTCACCGTGCCCTGGGTGGTGTTTACCGCCGAGAGGATGCCCTCGGCCTGCTCCATCCTGGGGGACTTGGCCACCAGGCGGGAAACCTCCTTGGACTCTGGGTCGAAGCGCACGGCCAGCACAGTGTCTCCCACCGCCAGGTCGGAGAGGCCGGCCCGCTCCAGGTTGTCCTTGTGCAAGCGGCTGTTGCCCGTGACCTGGAGGACTAGGGGATCGCCCAGCCTGGGCTGGATGGTGACGGTGCTGGCGGCGAGGTCTATGGCGGCTATGCTGCCCACGACCTCAATCTGAGGCCCGCTCATGTTGAGCGCACGCAGGGCCTCCTGGTGCCCCCGCCGGGTATGCTCCATAGCCTCTTGGATGTGGGGCCTGGCCTGCTCGGGCACCCGCTCCAGCACTTCCTGGAGGATGCCCAGATGGCGGGCCACGTTGTCCTCCAGAAGCTCCCGGAGGCGCTCCGTATCTTTGCCCCGGCCGCGGTTGCCGTCCTTACCCTCGGCCTCCCGCACATCCTTCCCCAGCCGCTCCAGGACCTGGCCAATCTGGTGCAGGGCCTGGGCCACGGGTTTCCCGGTCCCGGGGTCGTGCCGGACGATGCTGGTCACCACCTGACCCAGGGCCAGGCCAGCGGCGCCACCGGGCACCTCCAGGGTGAGGGTGTTGCCGTCCTTATCGGTAATGGTGATGGTAATGCCCTGGATGTCGGTGATCGCCCCCGTCCGGTGGCGGTTGAGGGCCTGGCTGGGTACTACCATGACCATGAGGGCGCTGAGCGCCTCCCCCTGCACGCGGGCCAGGAGGGCCAGCCTGTCGCCCACCTGAAGGTCGCTGAAGCTGAAGCTCTCCCGTCCGGGCAGGCGGAACTTGGTGCTCTCGTCCACGGTTACGGAGACCGGCCCCTGGCCCGTATCTACGGTAAGGGAACCGGTGCCCAGGGCGGTGACCGTGCCGAAGAGGCCCCGGTGCTGGCCGGGCGGTAGCTGTCCCGAGGGCGACGCCAGGGCAGGGGTCAGCCCACCCACAGCCAGGGTCACTGCCAGGAAAAACGTTAACAATAACTGCCGGGGTTTCATCTCTCTTTCCTCCTAATTGGTCTCCGCATACTAATAACGCTGCTGTCGCTGGGAGGTTAGCACCCGGCTCCCGCGAAATCCGCGGTCAGGGGTAGGAAAGTCTACTGAGGTATGTAGATGGCCGCCAGGACAGCGCTCTCCTCATGGCCGGCCAGGTCGCTGGCCACTACCTCGATGAGGTTGGGGCCTTCCTGGAGGGTCACGTTGGCGGTGAA
>JACPQK010000085.1 GCA_016190535.1 Chloroflexota bacterium
ACAACTCTAGAAGGTGGCCCTGGTTGCCTGCATGCATCAGCTGCTCACCATCCTCAATGCCACGCTCTAACACCATACGCCCTGGCACTCTGCCGCCCAGGAGGCCCACTAATGCTTGACTTTCAAGACAGGTGCTGAGGGAGCGTAGCGACCGAAGAATCCGTATACCCGTGGCCCTGCGAGCAACGGATTCTTCGCCCCGACGAGTCGGGGCTCAGAATGACATAGGTAGGAGGCCCGGATTGGCACATCAATATTCAATGACCATAAGCCAAGGGCATTTATGCCGCAGGCTTCAGCCTGCGCTGGCAAAACCTGATCACTAGCCACCTGCCTTCACTTCACTTCCCATCTTGCCGGGTCTTCATTCACTAGCTTTAGCAGAAAACGGGTATATTCTAGATTCTGAAGACTGTTCGCATGAGTCTCCACCCATAACGAACCTGCCTGAACGCCGTTACGGAAGGCGTTCCCATTACGATGCACGGGTTGAGTATGTATAAGGTATCGTTTCCAAGCACCTGCGGTACTTACTGGACATTGGCTGGCCGTGAGCTTATTGTTGTGAGCAAGCCAGGTTGCCACCCTAACCAGGAGGTTCTTAAAGGACCCACATTGAAAGGACGCGCCATCGGGGGCGATAATGTTGGTAGGTGCTTTGTCGCCTGGCTTCGGCGCGAAGTTAGCTAAGTTTTGGCCTGTGGGAGGCGCGGTTGGGCCGGGCGATGGTGCTTGCACAAGTGGGACAACGGGCCGCAACGGGGGCTGTGGCGCTGGTGTTAGCTGCGCAACAGTTGCTGGCGGAGGCAGCGTTGCTGCAGGCACCGCCACCTGCCGGTAGTTCCCCCGCCACAGGAAAATGGCTGCTGCCGCCACCTTGTTTTGGTCAGTGGAGGCGATGTCAAAGGTTACGACCCGCTTCTGGTCTATTGGCCCTTGCTTGTAGATGTCGTAGACTTCCCAGCGCTGACCATCGGTATTAACCAGGTAGGGCGCGCCGGTCCTGATGCAATAGCCAATGTTCTGTTCTAGCGCCGCTGACAGTGCGTTGCCCAGTCTTTTCGCCTCCACCAGCACTTGGGGTTTACCCTGTTCCAAAAGGGCATAGTCCGCAGCCCCACCGCCTGCGCTGTACTCCGGTTGGACTTGCTCCGGGTCCTCCGTGTCCCAGCCCAGGGCACGGAGGAGCGGATCTATCAACACGTACCTGGTTAGTGCTTCGCTCTGGCTCAGGGCCTGGCGGTGCTGCTGTATCCTCTGGGCCAATGTTTCGATAAGTTGGATGAGCGGGTCAAGCACCATCGGAGTCCTCCTTTCCGGCACCGCGTTTGGGCGCTAGCCCCAGGCGTACCGCCTGTGCCAGCGTCGCCGATCCCACCAGCCGAAGGCCGAAGTCGCGGGGGACACGGGCGAGGGCCGTCTGGGGCAGCAGGCAGGCCTCGAAGCCAAGCTGGGCCACCTCCGCCAGCCGCCTCTCCATCTGGCCCACCGAGCGCAACTCCCCGCTCAGCCCCACCTCCCCCATTACGGCCAAACCGGGGACCAGGGGAACATCCCTGGCGCTGGAGGCAATGGCCAGGGCTATCGCCAGGTCGGCGGCGGGCTCCTCCACCTGGAGGCCGCCTACCACGTTGACTATGATGTCCTGGCTGGCCAGGGAGAGGCCCAGACGGCGGCTGAGCACCGCTACCACCAATAGCAGGCGCGAGAAATCCACCCCGTTGGCCGTGCGCCGGGGCTGGGGGAAAGGAGTAGGCGAGGCCAGGGCCTGGATTTCCACCAGGAGCGGGCGGCTCCCCTCCATGGTGGGGACCACCGCCGAGCCCACGGCCCCGGGCAGGCGTTCTGCCAGGAAGGCCCGGGAGGGGTCGGCCACCTCCACCAGGCCCGAGTCCCTCATCTCCAGCACACCCACCTCGTGGGTGGGACCGTAGCGGTTCTTCACCGAGCGCAGCAGCCGGTAGGAGCCGTGGGCCTCCCCCTCCAGGTAGAGCACCACATCTACCATGTGCTCCAGGGTACGGGGCCCGGCAATGGCCCCATCCTTGGTAACATGTCCCGCCAGCCACAGGGGAACATTGTGTCCCTTGGCCCAGCGCATGAGCCGCAGGGTGCACTCCCGCACCTGGGACAGGCTCCCCGGCGGCCCGGCAATGTCAGCCCCATAGACCGTCTGGATGGAATCAATCACGGCAAAGGCCGGGGACTGGGCCTCCAGGTGATGCAGGATGGACTCCAAGTCCGTCTCTGCCAGCAGATAGAGGTTCTGCCCGCTGAGGCCCAGCCTCTGCGAGCGGAGCTTGATCTGGTGCAGGGACTCCTCCCCGGAGATGTAAAGGCCGGGGCCCCGGCTCTGGGCCAGGTCCTGGGCCAGTTGCAGGAGCAGGGTGGACTTGCCGATGCCCGGGTCCCCTCCCAGCAGCACCAGGGAGCCGGGCACCAGGCCTCCTCCCAGGACGCGGTTGGCCTCGGCCAGCGCCAGCAAGATGCGGGGCTGGCCCTCCTCCGGCAGCCTGGACAGCTCCTGGGGAGAAGAGCCAGGGGCACCGGGCAAGGGTGCCAGCTTTTCCCGTTGCACCTCCAGCAGGGTGTTCCACTGGCCACAGCCGGGACACCGCCCCAGGTAAGCCAGGCTCTCCTGGCCACATTGCTGGCAAACGAATACCGGCTGGCCCTTGCGTTGCACGGGTGTAGCATACCACAGGCCCAACTCCTACGAGAACAGCCTTAAACGTAGGGGCGGGACTCTGTGCCCGCCGGATGCCCTTTGGGTGGGAGGACACGGAGTTCCTCCCCTACGACATACGGCCAAAAAAGGACACCCCAGGCTCAAGCCTGGGGTGTCCCCAGTGTCTCTGAACGAGGACTAGCCTGCTGAGGCAGCTACTGCCGTACGGACCACTATGCGGCCCTCTTTAGCATCCACCACCACAGTATCACCAGTGTGGAAGTCGCCTCGAAGCAGGGCCTCGGAGAGTTCGTCCTCTACCATGTTCTGAATGGCCCGGCGCAGGGGACGTGCCCCGAACACAGGGTCGTAACCCTTCTCCGCCAGGATACCCTTGGCTTCCTCAGCCACCTCCAGCTCTATACCCTTCTCTTTGAGGGACTTGCGCACCTGGTTCAGGAGCAGGTCCACAATCTGGAGGATGTGCTCTCTGTTCAGGGCATGGAACACCACAATGCCATCAATCCGGTTGAGGAACTCCGGCCGGAAGGTCTTCTTGACCTCGGCCAGCACTTTCTCCTTCATCTTCTCGTAGGCATGCTCCTCGGTGATGTCGCCCTCGCCCCTGGTCACGAAGCCGATGCTGCTGTGCCGGCGGATAAGCTCGGCCCCGATGTTGCTGGTCATGATGACGATGGAGTTGCGGAAGTCCACCCTCCGGCCTTTGCCATCGGTGAGGTGACCGTCGTCGAAGATCTGAAGCAGGATGTTGAACGCCTCAGGATGGGCCTTCTCGATCTCGTCCAGCAGGATACAGGTGTAGGACTTGCGGCGCACGGCCTCGGTGAGCTGGCCACCCTCGTCATGGCCGATGTAGCCTGGAGGCGCTCCGATCAGCCGGGCCACGCTGTGCTTCTCCATGTACTCGGACATATCCAGGCGGATGAGGGACTCCTCGCTGCCGAACATGAACTCGGCGAGGGCCCGGGCCAACTCCGTCTTGCCCACTCCAGTAGGCCCCAGGAAGATAAAGCTGCCGATAGGCCGGCGCGGGTCCTTGAGGCCTGCGCGGGCACGACGCACCGCCTTGGCGATGGTGGCAATGGCTTCGTCTTGGCCGATGATGCGCCGGTGGAGCGCCTCCTCCATCTGGAGCAGGCGGGCCGACTCCTCCTGGGCGATGCGGGCCACCGGGATGCCCGTCCACATGCTGACTACTTCAGCGATCTCCTCCTCCGTCACCACAGCCCGCTCCGTCTCCCGCTGCTGCTGCCAGCCCTCCTCCAGGGACTTTATCTTCTCGGCAAGCTGGACTTCCCGCTCCCGGAGCTCGGCGGCGTATTCATACTGCTGGCTGGCCAGGGCGGCATCCTTGTCCTTGCGCAGGCTCTCCAAAGCCCTCATGGCCTCCTTGACGGACAGGGGCATGCCCGAGTGGCGGATGCGCACCCGGGAGGCCGCCTCGTCCACCAGGTCGATGGCCTTGTCGGGCAGGAAACGGTCGGGGATATAGCGGGACCCCAACTCCGCCGCCCAGCGCAGGGCCTCATCGGTAATCTCTACCCGGTGGAACTCCTCATAGCGATGCTTAATGCCCCTGAGGATTTCCAGGGTCTCCTCTAGCGTGGGCTCCTCCACCAGGATAGGCTGGAAGCGGCGCTCCAGGGCGGGGTCGCGCTCCACGTGCTTGCGGTACTCGTCCACCGTGGTAGCGCCAACACACTGGAGCTCCCCGCGGGAGAGGGATGGCTTAAGGATGTTAGCGGCATCTACCGCCCCCTCCGCAGCACCGGCCCCCACCAGAGTGTGCATCTCGTCCACAAAGAGCACACAGTTCCCTGCGTTCTTAATCTCTTCGATGACCTTCTTCAGCCGCTCCTCGAACTCCCCCCGGTACTTGGTCCCGGCCACCAGAGCGCCGATGTCCAGGGTGAGCATCCGCTTCCCCTGGAGG
>JACPQK010000089.1 GCA_016190535.1 Chloroflexota bacterium
GGCCAGCGTAGCTCAGAGGCAGAGCAGGGGACTCATAAGCCCTTGGTCGCTGGTTCGATTCCAGCCGCTGGCAGGGGGCGGTTAGCTCAGAGGCTAGAGCGCTTCGTTCACACCGAAGAGGTCACAGGTTCGAGTCCTGTACCGCCCACCACATTCTTTCCTCGTCCACATAGTAAAGGGCGCTTACCCCTCGCTGCTCATCCGGCGGGCCAGAGTATAAAGGAAGAGGGCAAAGCCGAATACCCCCATAGGCCCCTGGATGGAGGCCAGAAGCTTGCCCGTGAAGCCTGCCGGCTGGAGGTCCGTGAAGGCGACCCCCGCCATGGTGCGCAGGCTGAACAGCGCATAGTCGGACCACTGGACTGCTTCCTGGCCGCTGACCGGGCCGGGGCTGACCCCGTGCACCAGCCAGTAGAGAATGGGAAAGCTGACTACGCCCATGGTGAGTAACCAGACCAGGACCCGAAGGGGGCTCTCGGCGTACTCGGAGGACGCCTTCCAGAAAACGTGCTCCAGCCAGGGCAATAAGGCCCTCACCTCTCTGCGGCAAAGCCGCTCCTGGAGCTTCTTGCGCTCCAGGTTGCGCTCCTGAACGTAGGCCCAGCGGGCCTCGCTATACTGGCCCAGGTTCCGGAAGTTCGCCTTGAGGGCCATATAGGCAGCCCTGGCCTGGACCCATTGCCCGGACCTCTCTTCGCCTATCCCTCCCTGGATTCGGTCCCTGGGGACCAGCGTCTGATCGAGCCAGGCATCTTTGAAGTAGGCCCCGGCTAGAGAGCGAACTGGGCGCAGGTCCACCCCTTCCAGATGGGCCGACTGGAGGCGCGCACCCGTAAGGTCCGCCCCCTTCAAGTCCACCCCGAGGAGCTTGGCACCTTCGAGGACAGCCTCGCGAAGGTTCGCCCCTACCAGGACAGCGCCGGTAAGGTCGGCCTCCCGCAGGTCGGCCCTGGTCAGGTTAGCGCCCTCGAGGACGGCTCCCGCTAGCCTGGCCCTGGCCAGGTGCGCCTCGGAGAGGTCCGCTCCTCGCAGGTAGGCCCCGCCCATGCGGGCATCCCACAGGTCGGCGCGGTGAAGGCGGGCCAGTCCCAGGTCAGCGTGCTCCAGGCAGCACCAGCTCAGACAGGTGCCCTCCAGGCGCGCCTCCCAGAGGTCAGCAAAGGACAGGTCTGCCCCCGACAGTTGTGCCCCCCTCAGGTTCGCTCTGGCCAACCCTATGCCCTGGGTCCTGCCTGAATACCAGGCAGGCTCTGAGCCGTTCTGGGGCCAGCCCCGCTCCAGGCGCTTCTTTTGAATTACTGAGGTGCCGAGGTCTATCCCGCGGAGGTCCTGGCCTGACAGGTCAAGCCTGGACGAGTCCCCCAGGCGCTCCAGGGTGGCTAGAAGAGCATCGGCCGAGTAGCGGGCCATGGCGCTAGTTTACGCGAAACCCTCTCCCTTTGGGAGAGGGTGGGAGTATAATCCAGGCTCAACCAGGTATAGAACGACCTCACCCCCTGCCCCTCTCCTGAGAGGAGAGGGGGGAATCATATTAGGGGACACCCCTAATACCCCGACAGGGAGGTGCCCCTGCACCCTCGGCGGAAGATGGTCGCAGTTCATCTAATAGCCAGCAGCGCGGCGGCCCAGGGTATAGACAAAGGCGGCGTAGCCACCCAGGCCCATCACCCCCTCGAGAGAGGCAAGCAGCTTAGCTACCCAGCCGCCTGTGGTTGATCCCATCTCAGTAAATACCAGAGTGGCCGAGGTGCGCAGGCTGAACAGGAAGTAGTCATACCACCGGGCCCCAGGCAGGGAAGAGGTTAGCCAGTAGAATAAGGGGAAAATGCCCAAAAAAGTGATGCCAAGCCACAAGGCCACTCGCCAAGGGCTTTCCCCATATTCCCACACGAACTCGTTCAAATGGTCAACGGCTATTTTGTAACAAAGCCAGCGTGCTCTGGAGGCTGGCTTGCCGCTGCTTGGCCACCACCAGAGCCAGCAGGCCCAATCCCAGAATTCTCTTGTTGTCTGCCGCCATCCTATCTGCCCCAATTCCTCCTGGCGGGCCTTCCGCCACATGCGCGCCTCCTTGACCCGGGCCCAGCCGGCATAGTCATACCGGCCCTGGTTGCGCCAGTTCATCTTGAGATCTTGGTAGACGTCCCTGGCCGCTTCCCAGTTCTTCGCTTCTTCTTCGCCGATGGCCTTGCCCAGCTTGTCCCGGTCAATGAGGGTCTTGTCCAGAACAGCGCCCTCAAAATAGGCCCCCTCCAGGGAAGCGACAGGCCGAAGATCAACCCCTTGCACGCTGGCCCCGCTGAGGTCTGCCCCTCGCATGTTGGCCCGCACGAGGACTGCCTCTTGCAGGTTGGCCCGCACGAGGACTGCCTCTTGCAGGTTGGTCCACGCGAGGACTGCCTTCTGTAAGTTGGCCCCGACCAGCTCTGCCTCTTGCAGCTGTGCGTTAGCCAAGACTGCTCCTTGCAGGTTCGCCCCTGTGAGATTTACCCCTCGCAGGTCGGCAGTGAGCGTTGTATACCAAAGTGGCTCGTTGCCAGCCTGGGGCCAGCCCCGCTCTTGGCGCTTCTTCTGAATAATGTCGGCACCCAGGTCTACGCCGCTCAGGTCCTTGCCGGAGAGGTCCAGCCCCCGGGGGCCGCCGTTTGCCTCTATCAAGGCCAGAATCTGGTCGGTGGTGTACTCGCTCACGGCGTTAGTTTACACCACGTGGGCGTTTTAGGGGCATCGCGGGATGAGAAGCCTGCGGCAGCATGGCCTGGGTTGCAGCAGGGGCTGGACTCGTGCCGTTCGGCTGAGCTCACGCCGAAGCCCGCTGGGTGCTCTTTAGGCGGGAGGACACGGGGTTCCTCCCCTACGGGCGCATGGGGTTTACCACGGGGCCAGGCAGATGGTGCCGACATGCCGATTAGCCTGGCGGGCTCAGCGCCACCAGCACCTGCTCCAGTGCTGCCTGCCAGCCATCTCCCAGCCTGCCCAGGTCCAGGCGTACCTGGGTGGTGCCTACAGAGACACCCGGGGCCCTGATGGGGCCAGGCACCTGAAGCTTATCGCGGGAGCGGAGCACAATCTTCCCGTCCTCGGCGGCTACCGAGGAGAGGCCCGCCCTGGTGGCCAGCGCCTTCACTCTGACCACGTAGAGGAGGTCCTCCAC
>JACPQK010000087.1 GCA_016190535.1 Chloroflexota bacterium
ATCTCCTACGAGATGGACTACTTCGCCATCGTCCCCCTTCTGGAAGCGGCAAAGGTGCCGCTCCTAGCTGAGCAGCGGGACACCGCCAACCCCCTGGTCATCGCCGGCGGGGCCTGCGTGACCGCTAACCCGGCACCCATCGCCCCCTTCTTCGATGCCCTGGCCATCGGGGAGGGCGAGGTGCTGGTGCCCCCTTTGGTCCAGGCCCTTGCCCAGCACATGCCTCCCCGGCGGGAACTCGTGCTGGAGGCCCTGAGCCAGACACCCGGCTGGCTCGTCCCCGTTATCCCCCAGAACAGGCCTGTGGTCCGGCAGGCAGCCCGGGAACTGGACTCCTTTGCCACCGCCTCCGCCATCCTTACCCCGGACACGGAATTTGCTAACACTTTCCTCCTAGAGGTCGCCCGGGGGTGCGCCCGGGGCTGCCGCTTCTGCCTGGCGGGTTTCCTCTTCCGCCCCTTCCGCCGCCGCTCCCTGGAGGTGCTACAGAGGCAGGCGGAGGTGGGGCTGGCCCTCACCCCACGCATCGGGCTGATGGGGGCTGCCGTTGCCGACCACCCCCGGCTGGGGGACCTGGTGAGCTGGCTCCACAGCCGGGGGGCCCGGGTCAGCATTGCCTCACTGCGGTTGGACGCCGTAGGGGAGGGGACTGTGGCTGCCCTGGTGGCCAGCGGCACGCAGAGCCTCACCCTGGCACCGGAGGCTGGCTCGGAGAGGCTGCGCCGGGCAGTCCACAAGCCCATTTCCGACACTCAGATACTGGCCTCGGCCGAGATGCTGGCCCGCCAAAAGGTGCCTCAGGTTAAACTGTATTTCCTGGTGGGCCTGCCCTCCGAGACCGAGGAAGACATCCTGGGGATTGTCCGCCTGGTCCAGGAGGTAAAAGCCCGGCTGCCCAAAGCCCGGCTGAACCTTCAGGTCACGCCCTTCATTCCCAAGGCGGGGACGCCCTTCCAGGGCTGGCCCATGGCCCCCATGCCCTTGCTCCAGGAGCGGCAGGCCACTATCATCCGGTCGTTGCGGCCCCTGGGGGTAAAGGTCAAGGCGGAAAGCCCGGAGTGGAGCGCCATCCAGGGGGTACTCGCCCGGGGGGATGGACGGCTGGCCCAGGTCCTATGCCGAATAGGGGGTAGGCCTACCTTGGCCGCCTGGCACCAGGCCCTGAGAGCGGAAGGGATTGACCCCGAGGTATATCTGCGGGCAGAATGGCCGGCGGGCCAACCTCCCTGGGCTATAGTGGACACGGGGACCAGCCCTGACTATCTGGCCCAGGAGTCTCGCCGGGCCCTGGAAAGGGGAGCTTAGCCTACGCCTGAGATAGCCAAGAACCTGGAACAGGTGAGACAGCGGGTAGCCCAGGCTGCCCTTCGGGCAGGCCGGGACCCTTCCTCCATTACTATCGTTGGAGTAGCCAAGACCTTTCCGGCGGAGGCTATCCAGGAGGCCTACCGCGCCGGGCTGCGCCACATCGCCGAGAACCGGGTGCAGGAGGCCCAGGCCAAGAGGCCGGAGCTGGTATCTCTATCCGGGGTCACCTGGCACATGGTAGGCCATCTCCAGACCAACAAGGTCAAGGCAGCCCTCCAGCTTTTCGACGTGGTCCACAGTATGGACTCCCTGAGGCTGGCGGAGGACCTCAGCCGCCAGGCACAACGGGAGCTCCCGGTGCTGGTGGAGGTCAACGTGGCGGGGGAGTACGGCAAGTTTGGAGTGGCCCCAGAGGAGGAGGCGAAGCTGGTGGAGGCCGTGGGCCGGCTCCCCCAGCTTCGAGTGATCGGCCTGATGACGGTAGCCCCGCTGGTGCCCGAACCAGAGGAAGTGCGCCCGCTCTTTCGCCGGCTGCGGAAGCTGGCCGATTCCCTCGGCTTGCGGGAGCTGTCCATGGGCATGAGCGACGACTTCGAGGTAGCGATAGAGGAAGGGGCCACCCTGGTGCGGATTGGCCGGGCCATATTTGGCGCACGGCCTACCGCCTGATATACTGGCCCTGGCAGGCTGCCGAAAAAGGGAGCGTTTACCGACAAGTTCGGGGTGCCGGGGGCACGGGGGTGCCCTCCGAAACGTTTCTTTCTCACCCCCTTCTCCCCCGGGAAAAGGGGGCAGTATCAAAAGGTTGTTTAAGATGGGGAGTTCAGAGGGGGCGAAGCCCCGCTCTGGCGGGGGTTTGGGGGAGTCCCCCAGACCCTATCTAAGTCCCCTTCTCCCATGGGAGAGGGGGGACGCAGGGGGATGAGGGTAACAAAATGAACATCGCTTTTATCGGCGGGGGGGCCATGGGCGAGGCCCTGGCCGCTGGCATTATCAAGAGTGCCCTGGTCAAGCCCGAAGAGGTGACGGTCAGCGATGTCAGCGCCGTCCGCCAGGCGTTGCTCCGGGAGAGATACGGGGTGGCCACTACCGGCAACAACCTGGAGGCATTGGCCCATGGGGAGATTGTGGTGCTGGCGGTGAAGCCCCAGACGCTGCCCAAAGTTATGGAGGAGCTAGTCGGGAAGCTGCGGTCCCCCCAGGCCAGGGGACCCTCCTCGGGGTTCCATACGGTGGTATCCATTGTAGCCGGGGCCAGGATAAGCACCCTGACGCAGGGGCTGCGGCACCCGGCGGTGGTACGGGTTATGCCTAACACCCCGGCCCAGATTGGCGAAGGGATGAGCGTATGGACGGCCACGCCCGAGGTGCCCCCGCACCACAGAGAGGCGGTGCAGGCAATGCTCAAGGCCCTGGGGCAGGAGATCTATGTGCCCGATGAAAGCTATATAGATATGGCGACGGCCCTCAGCGCCAGCGGGCCTGCCTTCGTCTTCCTCTTCATCGAGAGCCTGATAGATGCTGGCGTGCACATAGGTCTTCCCAGGGATATGGCGGTGCCCATGGCCTTGCAGACGGTCGTCGGCTCGGCCCGTTTTGCCCAGTCCAGCGGCCGCCACCCCGCGGAGCTAAAAAACATGGTCACCTCGCCCGGTGGCACCACGGCCGAGGGCCTGCTCCAGCTAGAGGCCGGAGGCTTCCGGGCCCTGGTGGCCAACGCCGTTCTTGCCGCCTACGAAAAAGCCAGGGAGTTGGGACAGAATCATGGACTTCATATATAAATTTATCTATCTGTTCACTTGGTTGCTTTCCATAGCCATCTTCGTGCGAGCCATCCTGTCCTGGTTTCGTCTCCCACCGGAGAACCCCCTGGTGGTCATTCTCTACCAGATAACGGAGCCTATCCTGGCCCCCCTGCGCCGGGTGATCCATCCCCTGGGTGGCATGATTGATATAACGCCCATTGTGGCCATCCTGATCCTTCAGGCAGTAAGCTGGACCGTCCAGGGCCTGGGCTAGTATCCTGTCTCCGAAATACGCGTATGAATTGTCATTGCGAGGAGGCGGCAGCCGACGAAGCAATCTGG
>JACPQK010000091.1 GCA_016190535.1 Chloroflexota bacterium
CGTAGCCCGCGAAGCGGGGGCACAGCCGGCCTTGACGAAGCTGGTACCCTCGGGCTGTGGAGAGGGCGGAGAAAGTTTGGCCCTTGTCCTTCAGCTTGCGTAGAATCCGTCCCACCATGGATGTGGACACTTCCCAGCCCTGTTGCGCACAGCAGTACCACCAGCTTGTCCTTCCCCCAGCGGGGGTATGGCTCCCGCAGTTGGAGCACGGCCATAGCCAGCTCCGCTGACCAGGCTGCTGTGGCCCCTCCAGGCTATGGGCGGTGTTTGAGTGCCCTCTCCACCTCGCGCCGTGTCTCCCTTTCCAGGGTTGCCTGTCGCTTGTCGTACTGTTTCTTGCCCAGGGCCAGGCCCAGCTCCACCTTGGCCAGGTGCCCCTTGATATAGAGGCGGAGGGGGACCAGGGTGAGGCCTTTGGCACTCACCCGGCCTGCTATGTAGTCGATCTCGTCGCGGTGGAGGAGTAGCTTACGGGGACGGGTAGGCTCATGGTTATGGTGGGTGCCGGCAGCATAGGGAGAGATATGGACGTTGAGCAGCCATAGCTCCCCTTTTTCCGGAAAGGCATAGCCTTCCCGGAGGTTGACCTTACCTTCCCGAATGGACTTGATCTCTGTGCCCAGCAGTTGCACCCCGGCTTCGAAGGTCTCCAGGATGTGATAGTCGTAGGAGGCCCGGCGGTTTACCGCTACGGTGTGGCCCGGGGAGGCAGGCCTCTTAGAGGCGCTTTTTGACATAGTCCATCGCTGCTTCTAACGGGGGGTCTAGCCCGCGGGCGATATCCTCCTGGGTGCGGAACATCTCGATATCCGGGGAGAGGCCTGTCCCCTCGATCTGCCGGCCATTGGGGGTGAGCCAGCGAGCGATGGTCACATATAGGGCGCCCCCGTTGCTCAGCTCCCGGAAGATGTTCACCGCTCCCTTGCCGTAGGTAGTTGTCCCCATGAGCACCGCCCGGCCATGGTCTTGGAGGGCGCCAGCCATTACCTCGCTGCCGCTGGCGCTGCCCTGGTCGATGAGGACAGCCATCGGCAGGTCCGTGGCCACCCCCCCTGAGTTCACGGGCCAGGTCTTCCGCTCGCCGGAGGCGGACTCCTCGTAAAGCACCACCCCGTTCTTCAGGAACTGGCTGGTGGCCTGGACGGTAGCATCCAGGAAGCCGCCCGGGTTGCCCCGCAGGTCCAGCACCAGCCCCCGGGCCCCCTGCTGCCTCAGGTCACGCAGGGCGCTAATCAGCTCCTGCGGTGTGTCCGAAGAGAAGGTGGTGATCTGGACGTAGCCTATGTTGTCCGCCTTCAGCTCAGAGCGTACGCTGGAGACCTGGATGCGGTCCCTGGTAAGGGTGATACTGACTGGTGTCGGCTCCCCCTCGTGCTGAATGGTCAGGGTAACGTTGGTGCCTGCGGGCCCCCGGATGCGGACGATGACCTCGCCCAGGCTCAGCCCCTCGATGGACATGCCATCCACGGCCAGGATCTGGTCTCCAGGCCTGATGCCCGCCCGGCTGGCGGGGCTCCCCTCGATGGGGCTGACAATGATGACCTTTCCCTCCCGCTGGTCTACTACGGCACCTATCCCCTCGTAGTCCCCTCCCAGGTGGCCAGTAGTCTCTAGCCTGTAGCTCAAGGGATCGATGTAGGAGGTGTGAGGGTCCCCCAGGGCCTCCAGCAGGCCCCGGATGGTGCCCTCGCCCAGTTGCTCCCAGTCCAGGCGGCTCCGGTCAACGTGGTCCTGCTCCAGGATATCCCACGCTTCCAGCAGTGTGCTGAGCTGAAGGGGGACCTCCCCTGCCCCCACGGCTTGCGCGCCACCGGGGTTTTGCCCCACCGGGGCCAGCCCGGGGGATGCCGTGGCCTGGGGGAAGCCCATGCCAGCCCCGAAGGCCAGTCCCAGGGTAAGCACCGCTAGCATTACGACAATGGTAGTTTTGGCAACTCTTAACACAGGAATCCTCCCGCTTTCGTGACGATAGGTCATGCCCTTTTAGCATACCCCATTTTCAGGCACAACGCTTCTCCCTGAGAGCAGGTGGGGCTGGCCCGGGAGTGCATGCAGTGGGCCCGGTGAACTGGTAGGACGGGTGGGGTGATGCTGGTTGACGGGGGTGGGGCCGGGCAGGATAATGGCCCCGGTCTGCACCCAGGATGAGTCCTTCTAAGGAGGCAGGTGTGAAATACGAAGCTATTCTGGTAGATAAGGAAGCGGGTATTGCCACAGTTACCTTGAACCGCCCCGAGGTGTTGAATGCCTTCA
This sequence comes from Chloroflexota bacterium, assembly GCA_016190535.1. The sequence goes on from JACPQK010000091.1 coordinate 2,254, forward strand.
ATGACGCTATGGGCCGGGAGTTCATGGAGGCCATGGAGTCCCTGGCAGGGGACAAGGCAGTGCGTGTAGTGGTGCTGAAAGGGGCTGGCCGGGGATTCTCCGCGGGGGCGGATGTCCGCCGTTTTGCCCAGGCGGTGGAGGCCCGCAGCAAGGGGGAGAAGGTTATCGGCATGGGCTCCGTGCTGCGTGGCAGGGGGCCTCTGGCCTTGCGGGAGATGCCCCAGCCCGTCATCGCCTCCGTCCACGGCCCGTGTGTGGGGTTAGGCTTTACCCTCGCCTTAGCCTCTGACCTGCGCATTGCTGCCCAGGATGTCCAGTTTGGCGCTGTCTTTGCCCGGGTAGGGCTGATGCCGGAGTTCGGCTCTACCTACTTCCTTCCCCGGCTGGTGGGTGTGGCTAAGGCCCTGGAGCTTTGTCTGACGGGACGGCTCTTTGGTGCCCAGGAGGCTCTGGAGATAGGCCTGGTCAACAGGGTGGTGCCTGGGGAGAGCCTGGAAGCGGAGACCTACGAGCTAGCCCGCCAGATCGCTGCTGGCCCTCCCCTGGCGCTGGGCTTGATAAAGCGTTTCCTACATCAAGGCCTGGATGCGGACCTGCCCACCCAGTACTATGCTGAGTCTCTAGCGATACAGAGGCTCTTCGAGTCCGAGGACCATGCCGAGGGAGTGCGTGCCTTCTTGGAGAAGCGGGCCGCAGTGTTTAAAGGGCGGTGAGGGGTGCCAGGCCGCGCTAGGTGCTCTGGCATGCTGGGCTAGCTTGCCGGGGACTTTCTTATCCTCGGGGGCGCCATTATGCCCCCTGAGAGGACCACGCGCATCGCCACTTGCACCGTGAGGTCGGTATCGTGTATCTGGCTCATGGGCAGGATGGCCACCCAGCCCGAGTTGGGGGTGGGGGCGGTAGGTATGTAGAC
>JACPQK010000092.1 GCA_016190535.1 Chloroflexota bacterium
TGCCCGATAGACAGCTCTCCCTGGCTATTGGCAAGGAGGGACAGAACGCCCGTCTGGCCGCCAAGCTCACCGGGTGGCGTATCGATATCAAGAGCGCCACTCAGGCTGAGGCAGAAAGGGCGGCTGCGTCCCCGGAGCCCCTGGCGGCGACAGCGGTAGAGACGCCATCGCCTGCCGCGGAGGCCCCCGCCCTGGAATCACCCCCTGCTGCTGCTGTTGTTGTGGAAGAGGCCCCCGTCCCTGCCCAGGAGGCCACTGTTGCTCCTGCTCCGGTGCCAGCGGGCAAGGCCACACCACCCCTTTCGGAAGCGAAGGAGGGCGAGGGAGAGCCGGAGGCAGAGGAGTTTACCCCTCTGGAAGAGGCCCTGGCATCCCTGGCCCCCGTAGTCTCCCTGGCTGGCCCTGGACGCCAGATTCGGTTTGCTGAGGAGATCATGGCGGGACGTTCCGGGGGTGGGGAGAAGAAGAAGCGGGGCAAGAAAGGGGAGGCTAGCCGCAGGCGTCGCGCTGGCTGGGTGCCGGATGAAGGTGAAGAGGGGGTATAGCCCTGGCGAGCAAAGGGCACTTTCCTGAACGGACCTGCGTCGGCTGCGGGGACAAGAGGCCTAAGGGGCAACTGGTGCGTGTGGTGAGGGGCCCGGCCGGTGACGTAGGTGTTGACCCTGTAGGGCGGCTTCCGGGCCGGGGGGCCTACTTTTGTCGCTTTCAGGAGTGTTGGGAATTGGGGGTACGCAAGGGGCGCCTGGACTACGTCCTCAGGGCCAAACTGTCAGCGGAGGACCGACTTCGCCTCGCCGAGTTCGCCCAAGCGTTACCTTCGAAGGGGGCTGAGGCGTAATGGTATCCAAGGTATCGTCTTCCAAAGGTCAGACCAAAGGCCCGCGGGTGCAGTTGCCGCAGGCCCTCACCGTCAGCCAACTGGCGGGGTTGCTCGGCCAGACCCCCATTGCTCTGGTCAAGAGCCTGATGAAGATAGGGGTAATGGCCAGCATTAACCAGATGATCGATTTTGACACCGCGAGCAAGGTAGCCCGGGAGCTAGGCTTCACCGTAGTGGCCGCCCAGCCTGCCAAGGCCCGCCTGGTGCCCCGCTCCACCCCGGGAGCGGGGCCCAAAGAGGCCCTCAAACCCAGGCCCCCAGTGGTGGCCATAATGGGACATGTGGACCACGGCAAGACCAGCCTCCTGGATGCTATCCGCCGGAGCAGGATCACGGCCACCGAGGCCGGAGAGATCACCCAGCACATCGGGGCATATCAGGTAAAGGTTGACGGCAACCTGATTTCCTTCATTGATACCCCCGGTCACGAAGCCTTCACCGCCATGCGGGCCCGGGGGGCCCAGGTGACGGATATCGCCATCCTGGTGGTGGCCGCCGATGATGGGGTCATGCCCCAGACCGTGGAGGCCCTGGACCACATCAAGGCAGCCCAGGTGCCCCTGGTGGTGGCTATCAACAAGATCGACAAACCCGGTGCCGACCCTGAGCGTGTGAAACGCCAACTGGGTGAGCTGGGGGTGGTGCTGGAGGAGTGGGGAGGCGACGTTATGGCCGTGCCCGTATCTGCCAAGAGCCGGGCCGGGTTGCCCCAGCTACTGGAGGCGATCTTGTTGGTGGCGGAGATTGCGGAGTTGGTAGCTGACCCGGAACGGGCAGCGGAAGGCGTGGTGCTGGAGGCCCAGTTGGACAAGAGCCGGGGACCTGTGGCCACGGTCCTGGTCCAGTCGGGCACCCTGCGGGTGGGGGACCCCTTTGTGGCCGGGGAGTCCTGGGGCAAGATCAAAGCCATGTTCGATGACCTGGGCAAGCCGCTACACCGCGCGGGGCCCAGTACCCCGGTGCTCATCATGGGCTTGAACGCCCTTACCGCGGCAGGAGATACCTTTGCTGCAGTGGGCAGCGACAAGGATGCCCGCTCCATCGCCGAGGCCAGGGCACAGCAGAAGGGGCAGGCCGCTGGGGCGGTGACCCTGGACCGGCTGGCTGCCCAGATCCGCTCCGGAGAGGTCAAGGAGCTTAACCTGGTGCTAAAAACGGACGTCCAGGGTAGCATTGAGCCTATCAGGGACTCCTTGCTGCGCCTGCCCAGCGAAGAAGTGAAGCTGCGCATCCTCCACGCCGCCAGTGGAACGGTAACGGAGAGCGACATCATGCTGGCTATGGCCTCCAAAGCCATAGTCGTGGGCTTCAGCACCCGTCCCGAGCCGGGTGCCCGCAAGCTGGCAGAGGCCGAGGGGGTGGATATCCGTCTCTACGACGTTATCTACCATCTGGTGGATGATGTGGAGAAGGCGATGCGGGGCCTCATGGAGCCTGCTACTGTGGAAGTTGTGGATGGCCATGCCCAGGTGCGCGCCATCTTCCCCAGCACGCGGCTAGGTAGCGTGGCCGGCTGCCTTGTAACCGATGGTCGCCTTGCCCGGGGAGGCCGTGTCCGCGTGCTGCGCAAGGGGAAGGTGGCCGCCGACGCCAACATCATAAGCCTGCGCCATTTCAAGGAGGATATCCGAGAGGCGAGCGCCGGCACCGAATGCGGTGTCGGGGTGGAAGGCTTTACCGATTTCCAGGAGGGGGACATCCTGGAGGCCTACAAGAGGCAACGGGCAAGCCCGTCCTAGCCTTCCTGGCACCCTCTCATACCCTGGCCGTCTAGCAACTGGGTAGTCCATCTATGAAACCCCTCAGGTGGGGGGCTGGGGGGCACCCCCAGATTCAAAAAATCCCCCAAGACGGGGGGATTTAGGGGGTTGAAGAAGGTTTCTAAACGACCTCCATACCCTCACTCCATAGTTGAATCTTCGTTGGGAGGTAGGCGGTGAGCCGGCGTCGTGTTCGCGTTAATCATCTCCTTCGCCAAGAGCTAAGCGAGCTGTTGGCCCGCTACGTCAAGGACCCTCGCCTTCAGGCCATGGTCACCATCACCGATGTATCTATCTCCACTGACCTGCGCCATGCCAAGATCTTTGTTAGCGTGCTGGGCAGCGATGAGGAGAAGAAGGCGGCGCTGCAGGGTCTGGACTCCGCCCTGAGCTTCCTCCGCCGCGAGCTAGCGGGCCGCCTCTCCCTCCGCTATATGCCTGCCCTCTCCTTTGAGTTCGATGACTCCCTGGAGCGGGGAGACCGCCTGCTGCGCCTGATGAGGGACGTAAACCCTCCTGGCTAGAGCTATGGACGGGTTCCTCAACCTGTGGAAGCCGCCGGGTATTACCTCTTTCCAGGTGGTGCGGCGGGTGCGCCACGTCACCGGGCAGCGGCGGGCAGGCCACGGGGGGACCCTGGACCCTGGTGCTGAGGGCGTGCTCCCGGTAGCCCTGGGTCAGGCCACCCGGGCTCTGGAGTACCTGCACCTTCAAGGGAAGGTCTACCGGGCAGGCATCTTCCTGGGGGCGTCCACGGACACCTACGATGCCTCGGGGAGGGTAACCGGGGTCCACCCCCTTGCGGCCAGCCGGGAGGTGGTGGAGGCTGCCCTGGGCCGCTTCCGCGGTGAGGTCTGGCAGCGGCCACCTCCCTACAGCGCCCTGAAGCAGGGAGGCGAGCCCCTCTATCGGAGGGTGCGCCGGGGCGAGGTGGTATCGCCCAGGGCGCGGAGGGTGCACTTCTATCGTCTGGAGATGGCGGAGTGGCAGCCGCCTTTAGTGACGCTGGATGTCGAGTGCGGCGCGGGTACCTACATCCGCTCCCTGGCCCATGACCTGGGGGAGGTCCTGGGCTGTGGTGCCCACCTGGGGTGGCTGAAGCGCCTGCGCGTAGGCCCCTTTGCGGCTACCGATTCCGTGTCCCTGGCTGCCCTGGAGGCGGGGTTCGCTGTGGACGGGTGGCGGTGGCTCTACCCCCTGGACGCAGTGATGCTCCCCTGGCAGGCCGCCATTCTGGGCCCTGGCCGGGAGGACACGCTGGCCCATGGGGGAGCCATTGCCTCCACCACCAGCCCTCCCTCCACCCTATGCCGGGCCTACAGCCTGGAAGGGGAAATGCTGGGTGTGCTCCGCTCCCGGGAGGGTCAGTGGTGTCCCGACAAGGTGTTTTCCTTGCCCACCAGAGGGCAATAGGGGCAAAATTCGGGGCAACTTTGGGCCAGCAGATTCAAGGAGAGGGCGCGCAAAGCTTGACATTTGGCCGCCAAGATGTATATATATGTGCCGAGATTCGAAAGGAGGTAGCCACCATGCCCCAGGCCTACTGCTTCAAGTGCAGGACCAAGAGGGAGATCAAGAGTCCCAGCAACGTAACCCTGAAGAATGGCCGGGCGGCCATTCGCGGTGCTTGCCCAGTTTGCGGCACCAAGGTCTTCCGCATCGGCAAGGCCTAAAAAGGGCCTGCTGGGGGGATCCCCCGGCGGCGGGTGCGGCTAGCCCCGGCCCAGGCGTTGCAGGAGGCGCATGGCGTTAGTTTCCAGGGCATGCAATATCTCATGGTCTTTCAGGCCAGCGCCCCGGGCAGCAGCCGTAGCCAGGGAAGAGGTCAGCAGGTCACCGGTGCTATGAGCATCCGAGTTAAGCACCAGAGGAGCACCGGTGGCCTGCCCCAGCCGGGCCACGTGGCCGTTGGTCAGGCAGTGACCACGCCGGATAGATAGCTCCAGAAATACGTTATTTTGGGCAGCCTCTTGGGCCTCCTCCAGGGTGAGGAGCCCGGGGTGTGCTAAGATATCAACGTTGCCTGCCTCGATGGCTGCGCGGTTAGTGCCGGGTTCTACAGGCTCGACCACGGTCTCGCCGTGGACGACAACTATCTGGGCCCCCAGCTCGCGGGCCTGCTGCGCCAGGCGGGGGATAGCCTGAGCGGGTACGTGGGTCAGTTCCACGCCGGGGATAGCCATGATATCCCAGTGCTGCTCGGCTAGGGCGCAGTCCTTGATGATCTCGGGTAAAATGCGGGGAAGGGAGCCGGGACCGCAGTGGTCGGTTACGGCGATAGCCCGATAGCCCAGCTCCCGGGCGCGACGGATAAGCTCAATGGGAGTAAGCTCGCCATCGCTAAGGGTAGAATGCGTGTGGAAATCGTAGACCATAGTGACCCCTTTCTGTACACAGCATAAACGGGGTCAAGGCGAGAAGCAAGGGAGGGAATCCAGCCTTTGGGCAAAATAAATGTGGCCATTATAGGTGTGGGCAATTGTGCCTCGTCCCTGGTGCAAGGCGTGCACTACTACCGGGATGCTAAGGAAGACGAGTCTGTTCCTGGCCTCATGCATGTCAATCTGGGCGGCTATCATCTCTCCGACATAAACTTTGTAGCTGCCTTCGACATTGACCGCAACAAGGTGGGCCTGGACCTGGCCGAGGCCATATACGTCCCGCCTAACAACACTTTACGCTTTGCGGACGTTCCCCCCATAGGGACCAAGGTGGAACGGGGGATGACCCACGATGGCGTGGGCAAGTACCTGAGCAAGTTGGTCACCAAGGCCCCTGGCGCTACCTCGGACATCGTAGGCATACTCCAGGACACGGAGACCCACGTGGTGATCAACTATCTGCCTGTGGGCAGTGAGATGGCCACCAAATGGTACGTGGAGCAGGTGCTGGCGGCGGGGTGCGGTCTCATCAACTGTATCCCCGTCTTCATCGCCCGGGAGCGCTACTGGCAGAAGCGGTTCGCCGACCGGGGGGTCCCCATCATCGGGGACGACATCAAGTCCCAGGTGGGCGCTACCATCACCCACCGGGTGCTCACCCGGCTCTTTCAGGACCGGGGGGCCACGCTGGACCACACCTATCAGCTCAACTTCGGGGGCAACACCGATTTCCTCAATATGCTGGAAAGGGAGCGCCTGGAGTCCAAGAAGGTATCCAAGACCCAGTCCGTCACCTCCCAGTTGGACCAGGCCCTCAAGCCTGAGGACATTCACATAGGACCCAGCGACTATGTCCCCTGGCTTCAGGACAGGAAGTGGTGCTATATCCGCATGGAGGGGCACCTGTTCGGGGGTGCTCCCATTAATCTGGAGGTGAAGCTGGAGGTGTGGGACAGCCCTAACTCCGCAGGGGTAGTGGTGGACGCTATCCGCTGCTGCAAGCTGGCCCTGGACCGCGGCCTGAAGGGCGCACTTGTCCCTCCCAGCGCTTACTTCATGAAGTCACCGCCTGCCCAGTTTACCGATGAGGAGGCCCGCCGCCGCCTGGAGGCCTTTATTGCCGGTGAAGAGGCATGACCCTCTTTGTGCTCTGGCGGCTTCTGGGCCCTGTCAGTCGGCGGCTGCCCACGAAGGCGAGCTATAGTATTGGCCGCTGGCTGGGCTGGGTTGCCTTCTGGATCTCCCCCCGGATCAGGAGGAATGCCCTTCTCAATGCCACTTACCTCGTAGGTTCCCCCCGAGAACCGGAGCACATCCAGCGTCTGGCCCTGCGCATGGTGCAGAGCTATGCCTACTACCTGGCAGACTTCCTGCGTCTGCCCAGCCTGAGGCGCAACGGCTGGGAGAAACAGGTGGTGTTCCAGGGCCAGCCCGAGCTGGATGCCGCTGTCCAAGAGGGCAAGGGGGTGATCCTGGTGGGCCTTCACCTGGGTAGCTGGGACCTGGGGGGCGCTGCCCTGGCCTGGAGCCACTACCCGGTCAATGCCATCGTTGAGGAGCAGGCTTCACCCCGGCTCTGCAGCTTGGCAAGGAAGCTACGCGAAGGGACGGGGGTAAAAGTCATCTCCAGGCGGGATGTGCGGCAGATGATGGCAGCCTTGCGTCGAGGGGAGGTCCTCTGTCTGCTCATCGACCGCCCAAGCAATGGGGGAGGTGCCCAGATAGAGTTCATGGGGCACCCTGCCCGGGTGCCTTCGGGAGCGGCGGTCCTGGCCCTGCGCACGGGGGCGCGGGTGCTGCCTGGGGCAGTAGTCCATCTGCCTAATGGCCAGTTCCTGGTCCGCCTGGGCCCCAGCATACCCTACCATGTCAACGGGCGCGGGCCGCAACAGGAGCAACAGCTTACCCAGAGCATCATGGCCCACCTGGAAACTGTAGTCAGCCAGCACAGGGAGCAGTGGTGCATCTATCACCCCTTCTGGCTCAACGGTGAGCCTTCTCCAAAGGTGTAGCTTGAGGGTTGCCCTGGTATCCCCCTACGATTTCGCCTACCCGGGCGGTGTCACCACCCATGTGTCCCGCCTGGACGAGGAGCTTACCCTGCGCGGGCACTATGTCCGTATCCTGGCCCCTTCCTCCCGCTCGGCGGCGGCCCTGGGCCACCCCCGGCTGGCGGTGCTGGGCAAGCCTTTCCCCTGGCCCTCCAATGGCTCCATTGCCCGGATCACCATGTCCTGGGGCCTGTTGCCCCGTATTCGCCGCCTTCTGCAGGAGGAGTGCTTCGACATCATCCATCTCCACGAGCCTTTCTGCCCCTTTTTGCCCACCGATGTCCTTCGGCTCTCCCAGTCCATCAATGTGGGCACCTTTCACGCCTTCTATACCAGCAGCAAGGCGTATGCCCTGGGGCGCTGGCTGCTTCGCCCCTACGGGCGCAAGCTCCATGCCCGCACGGCGGTCTCGGTGCCGGCCCGGGACTTTGTGGCCCGCTATTTCCCCGGAGAGTACAACCTGATCCCCAACGGGATCGACGTGGAGGGGTTTACTCCGTGGGGGCCTGGTCTCCCTGAGCTGCTGGACGGAATGTGGAACATCCTCTTCGTGGGGCGTCTGGAGAAGCGCAAGGGCGCACACCTGCTGCTGCGGGCCTTCTCCCACATCAAGGCAGAGCTGCCTAATAGCCGCCTGATCATCCTGGGGCCAGGGAAGCGAGGGAAAAGCCAGCTAGAGGGCCTGCTGAACGAGCTTGACCTCAGGGATGTGGTGCTGGCGGGCATGGTGCCCCACGAGGAGCTCCCCGCCTACTACCGCAGCGCTCACGTCTTCTGTGCCCCATCCCTGGGACAGGAGAGCTTTGGCATGATCCTGCTGGAGGCCATGGCTTCGGGCGTCCCCATAGTTGCCAGCGATATCCCCGGCTATGCCAGCCTGCTGGGCCGGGAAGGCAGGGGAGTGCTGGTCCCCCGGGGAAACGTCGACGCTCTGGCCCGTTCGGTGGTCGACCTGCTCAGGGACGGGGACCGCCGCCAGGAGATGGCCCGACTGGGCCGGGAGTATGCCCTGGGCTATAGCTGGCCCCACATCACCGACCAGGTGGAGTCCCTCTACAGGGCACTGGTGGGGGAGGCCACCCCCGCGCTGGCCCTGGTGTGAACCGCTACCGCCGCTGGATGGAGGCTGGGGCACGGGGCCTGGCCCTGCGTCCTGCCCGACTGCTGTCCCGCCTGGGCGCAACTCCCAACCAGATTACGGTGTCCGGCCTCCTCCTCTCCGCCGGAGCGGGAGCGCTGCTGGCCCTGGGCCAGTTCCCCTGGGCAGGCGCTCTGCTGCTTGTGGCCGGGGCCCTGGACCTGCTGGACGGGGCGCTAGCCCGGCTCAGCGGCCAGGCCACCCCCTTTGGGGCTGTGCTGGACTCCACCGTGGACCGGGCTTCCGAAGCCCTGGTGCTGGGGGGCCTCCTGGCCTTCTATGGCAGGACTGGGCCATACTACCTTGTCCTCCTGGTCTTCTCCTTTCTGGTGGGCTCGTTCCTGGTGAGCTATGTGCGCGCCCGGGCCGAGGCGGCCGGCCTCAAGGGGGAGACCGGTGTCCTGCCCCGGGGGGAGCGCGTAGTCCTGCTGGCCCTGGCCCTGTTCCTGGGGATCGTCCCCTGGGTGCTGGGCTTGCTCACCGTCCTGGCCTTTGTCACCGTGCTCCAGCGCCTGGCACTGGTATGGCGCCAGTCCAGGGGTTAGAATAAAGCATACTGAGCAAGTACCCAAATGGGCAGTGCCTCTATGCATGGGAGCCGGGGGGCCCGGGAGGGTGCAGGGAACCCAGGTTCCCTGCTGGGGGACGGGGGTGTCCCCCAGCGGGCTTGCCCGCACCCACAAATCGCTTTCAGTAATGAGGGCTGACGTGGTACAGGTTGTTATACGTGGGTCTGGGCTGAGCCCAGCCCTCTCCTAGGCTATAGGAGAGGGGGCCAGGGGGTGAAGTCCCCCTATTCTAGGAGGTGAAGCATGGCCAGGATGCACATCATCCAGGAGAAGGACCGCAAGCTGCTTCAGGAGAAGTTCGAGAAGGAGCTTGTCCAGGACGTTAACCTCCTCTTCTTCACCCAGAAGTCCAGCCCCCTCGCCGTCCCCGGGCTGGAGTGCCATACCTGTCAGGATACGCACCAGCTCCTGGAGGAGATGGTAAGCCTCTCCCCCAAGCTGCACCTTCAGACCTACGACTTCCTGGCGGACGAGGCCCAGAAGCAGTCCTACGGCGTCACCGAGATCCCGGCCATTGTGCTGGACGATATCAGCGGGGGACGGCTGCGCTTCTACGGCATCCCCTCCGGCTACGAGTTCGCCACCCTGATAGACGCCCTGGTAACGGTCTCCCAGGGCAGTCCCGGCCTGGCCCCGGAGACGATGGAGACCCTGGCCAAGATCAACCAGGATGTGCACCTCCAGGTGTTCGTGACCCCTACCTGACCCTACTGTCCCATGATGGCCAGGTTGGCCTTACGCATGGCCCTTGCCAGCCCCCGCATCCGCACCGATGTCATGGAGGTGAACGAGTTCACCCACTATGCCCAGCGCTACCGGGTCACCGGCGTGCCCAAGACCATTATCAACGATAAGGTGAGCATAGACGGAGCTGTCCCCGAGAAGGTGTTCCTGGCCCGCCTCCAGCAGGCGCTGGCCCCCAAGGGGTAGGTCAAGCCCCGCCCGGGGAGCCCACAATTGCCGCATCGGCGCGTTTCTTGCCATTATTACCTACTAGCGCTTGCCCCCGCTAGAATGGTCATAATTAAGGCAATCCTGCACAGGGGGGAAGGGCAACAAGTCATAAGTCCACTCGGGGGACGGTATGGTCTATGAGCAAGCTGAGGAACTGGAAGGGATGATCCAATAGATGACTGGCGCGTCGTCTCGATGAAGGAGGGACATGCTGCAAGTAGGTGACTCTGAAAGGCAGAGGCGGTAGATGTGAACCGTTTCTTGGGCGCCTCATCGTGCTAGAGTATGCCAGGCTGTACCTGAAGGCTTGGGACTGGCGTCTTTTCCTCTTCATCTTCCTCTTCCTTGGCCTGCCCAACGTCTACCA
>JACPQK010000090.1 GCA_016190535.1 Chloroflexota bacterium
ATGGCCTGCACCCCGGCTACGTGGTAGAGGGGGAGGGTGAGCAGGTTCTTCTCCACAGCATCCGGGTCGGCGGGGGTAATGTTTTCCAGGACGTAGAGGGAGAAGGACTGGTGGGAGAGCATAACCCCCTTGGGCAGGCCCGTGGTGCCCGCGGTGAACATGAGGATGGTGGTCTCCGTATCGGGGACCTCCGTGTTCACATCGTTGTCGGGGGAGGTGGCCAGCAGGTGTTCGTAGTCCTCCCAGCCCGGTGCCGGGCCGTCCAGGGAGATAAGATGCTTTACCGAGGCGAGGTCGCCGGAGGGGATGGACTGTACCAGCGGGATGTATCGTTCGCCCACCAGCAGGACTTCGGCCTCGGCCAGCTTCACCATGTGGGCCACCTCCTCGGCCTTGGCCCGGAAGTTCAGGGGTACCCAGATGGCTCCCAGCCTGGCGGTGGCGAAGTAGGACTCCACCACTTGGGGGGTGTTGACCTGCATGATGGCCACCCGGTCGCCTGGGGATATTCCCAGGCGGGACAGGGCATGGGCCAGCCGGTTGGCCCGCTGGTTAAGCTGGGCATAGGTCAAGCGCTGTCTCTCGAAGACTATAGCCTCTTTGTCCGGGCAGATGGCGCTGGCGATGCTGAGGAACTCGGTAGTTAGCATGGTGTCCTCGTGGCTATGAGTGTTGCAACGACAATGGAGCTATCCGGCATGTCATTCTGAACGAGCGAAGCGAGTGAAGAATCCGTCCCCCATATATGGTGGGTTAACGGACTCTTCGCTTCGCTCAGAGTGACGCATTCCCCTTCCCCCACGCCTATTTTCATCTTTTGGGGTGTTGATGACAATAGACCTGGCCGATTGCGAGGCTGGGACCTGTCGGATGCATTATACCAGGTGCATCTTTTCCGAAGGTGATTTGGTTATAATAGCAACATGGGACTATCCTTCCCAAGAGAAAAGTTTAGGAGGCGCTGTGAGCAAGGTCTTTGAGCCAATCTCCATCAAAAGCATGACGCTGAAGAACCGGATCATGATGCTCCCCATGCACCTGGCCATGGACCTGCGGAGCCAGCAGGCCAGGGCTTTCTACCGGGCGAGGGCGGAGGGGGGCGTAGGCGGCATGATGACGGCGGCCGTACCCATTCCCCGCTTCATACTGGACGAGAGATGGGGGGAGCAGTACCACGTTCCGTCCTTTCTGGCAGGGCTCCGCTCCCTGGCCCAGGGCGTGCATGGGGCCGGAGCCAAGATAGGGGTGCAGTTGCTTCAGACCAACCAGTATTTCGATAGAAGCAGGCCACCAGCGGACAACCACGAGAGAGCCCAGGGGGAATGGGTAGCGCCCTCAGCCCTGGTGGAGCCAGCGCGGCCCGTTCATGCTGTAGCTGGTGGGGGTGGCCAGGACCTGCGCGAGCTGCGCCGGGAGGAGATAGAGGACATCGCTAGCGGTTTTGCCCAGGCTGCGGCCTCAGTGAAGGAGTGTGGCTTTGATTTTGTCGAGTTCCACAGTTGCCATGGCACTTTGCCCAGCCAGTTCTTTTCACCCTTCGACAACCATCGCCGGGATGAGTACGGCGGCGACCTGGAGGGGCGTATGAGGTTTGGCCTGGAGGGCGTGACGAGGATGAGGGCGGCGGTAGGCCCGGATTTCCCCATCTTCTTCCGGATACCGGCCGTAGATGATTGCCCCGGCGGAATAGCGCTGGAGGATAGCCAGGCTTTCGCTGCTGAGCTTGAGAAGGCTGGCGTGGACTGCCTCGATGTGGCGGTGGGCATCAGTGTAAATCGTCCCCGCATAGTCTATATATCGCCAAGCCGGAACCAGCCCATGGGCGCTCGCGCTGACCTGGCTCGGGCCATGAAGGAAGTGGTGCGGGTGCCGGTGATAGCCAGCGGCCGCATCAACACCCCTGAGGTGGCGGAAAGCATACTAAATGAGGGGAAGGCCGACCTGGTAGGCATTGGTAGACAGTTGCTTGCCGACCCTGCCTGGCCTCAGAAGGTAATGGAGGGGCGGGCTAAGGAGATTGTGGCCTGCGATTCCTGCAACCGGAACTGCTGGCGCCACCACCCGGAGATCCGCTTGCCGGAGGGCACTCCTCTATGTAAGGTGAATCCCCAGGCGGGTAGAGAATGGGAGACAGCGGCTCAGGAGCGGTAAGGGCCTATCTCCAGAATATGGGCTAACGGGCTGGGTGTAGGGGTGGGACTCAGTGCCGTTCGGCTGAGCTCACGACGAAGCCCGCCCAGGGGAGGAGGACACGGGGTTCCTCCCCTACGGTGCGTTGAGGTCGATGGGCTACCGGGGTGGGTGCTCCTGAATGCTCCTGACCCCGGCCACTACCAGGGGCAGGACGCCTCCGGCTCTGGCCCGGATGACTGTGTCGGCATAGTGGTCCAGGTGTGTGGGTTGCAGGTTGATGATGGCCAGCTTGGCGTCTGCCTCCAGGGCGTACCGGGGCATGGAGGCGGCAGGGTAGACCACCAGGGAGGAGCCTACCACCAGGAACAGGTCGCAGAGGCGGGAACGGCGCTCGGCCTCGGCGGTCTCCCTCTGGGGCATGGCCTGGCCGAAGGAGACCGTGGCCGACTTGAGCAGCCCACCACACTCCCGGCATGATGGCACCGTTTCCCCCTCCTCCAGCCAGCGGCGCACCTCCTGGCTGGGGTAGCGCAGGCCGCACTCCAGGCAGATAACCCACTTCAGTGTGCCGTGCAGCTCGATGACCTTGTCTTCGGAGTTGCCGGCCCGCTGGTGAAGGTTGTCCACGTTCTGGGTGATGATGCAGTCCAGCTTGCCCAGCCTCTCCATCTCGACGATGGCGTAGTGGGCGGCATTGGGCTGGGCATCCAGGGTGGGGTTGGTGCGGAAGCGCTCCCAGGACATGCGCCGGGTCTCTGGGCTGGTGAGGAACTTCTGCAAGGTAAAGTCCGCCGGGTTGAACCTGGTCCAGATACCGTCTGGCCCGCGGAAGTCGGGGATGCCGGACTCGGTGCTCACCCCGGCCCCGGTGAACACCACCAGGCGCTGGCTGGCGGCGATGAGCCGGGCCAACTTGTCAAGCTCTGCCTGGTAATTAGCAGTCACGGTCAGCTCATTAGCAAGGGAACAGAAAACACCTTTCGACCATCCCCCTTCCCTTCTCCAGCCCAGGGCAAGTTCTGGCCAGGAAGGGGGTGAAAGTTGTGTTCGGGGGATACCCCCAGACCCTCAGCAGGGAACCTGGGTTTCCTGCATCCTTTCCTACGCCCTACCCATTCAACTCCTCCCCACAGAAGGGGCAGAACTTGGGCGTCTTGCGGAGCGTAAACTCCTTGCCACAGAAGGGACAGTTTCGATATGACGTGGTGTCCCAGGGGATGGCCTCGGCTCCAGGAAGGGTGGCGCCTGCCTGGATGTCCGTGATTGCCCTGCCCATTATCTCTTTGGCGGTGTCGTCCCTTTCTCGCTCCAGGGCGCGGCTTAGTGCGGGCAAAGCCCGAGAATCTTTCAAGCTGCCAAGTACACTTGACGCCAAAGCCCGCACGTCCCAATGGTCGTCACCCAGCGCCTTTATGAGGGCGGGCACAGCGGGCTCCCCCAACTTCCCCAGGGCCTTGGCTGCCGAGTTCCGCACGTCCTGTGCGGCGTCGCCCAGAGCCTCAATGAGGGCGGGCACAGCCCGAGGGTCCCTCAACTCCCCCAGCGCGGTGGCAACAGACGACCGAACGCCATCGTCGGCGTCGCCCAGCGCCTCAATCAGCGGGGGCACAGCCCGAGGGTCTCCCAACTTCCGCAGGGCCGTGGCAGCAGACGACCGCACGTCCCGATGGGCGTCTCCCAGCGCCTCAATCAGGGCGGGCACAGCCCGAGGGTCCCTCAACTCCCCCAGCGCGGTGGCAACAGACGACCGCACGTCCTGATGGGCGTCGCCCAGCGCCTCAATCAGCGGGGGCACAGCCCGAGGGTCCCCCAACTTCCACAGCGCCCCGGCAGCAGACCACCGCACGTCCCGACGGGCGTCGCCCAGCGCCTCAATCAGGGCAGGCACAGACCGGGGATCTCCCAGCTTCCCTAAGGCCACGGCCGCAAGAAATCGCACGTGACGGTCGCCTTTGCCCAGCGCGTCAATCAAGGGGTGAACAGCGGGCTCCCCCAGCTTCTCCAGGGCCTCCGCTGCCCGAGACCGCACCCCAGCACTACCCAGCGCCTTAATCAGGGGGTGGACAGCGGGCTCCCCTAGCTTCCCCAGGGCCTGGGTTGCCCAGTTCCGCACGTCCTGCACGGCATCGCCCAGTGCCTCAATGAGGGGTAGCACAGCCCGGGAGTCTCCCACCTTCCCCAGGGCCTCGGCTGCATACATCCGCACAGACCAATCAGCGTCGCCCAGCATCTTAATGAGGGGGGGCACAGCCCGAGAGTCCCTCAACTCCCCCAGGGCCTTGGCAGCAGACAACCGCACGTCCCCACGGGCGTCGTCCAGCACCCTAATGAGGGGGGGCACAGCAGGCTCCCCCAGCTTCCCCAGGGCCTCCGCCGCCCAATACCGCATCTCACCACTATGAGCGTGGCCCAGCGCCTTAATGAGGAGGGGCACAGCAGGCTCCCCCAGCTTCCCCAGGGCCTTGGCCGCATACATCCGCACGTCCCAATGGGCGTCGCCCAGTGCCTTAATGAGGGAGGGCACAGCCCGGGGGTCTCCCAGCTTCCCCAGAGCCTCCGCCGCATACATGCGCATATCCCAGAAGACGTCGTCCAGCGCCTCAATCAGGGCGGGCACAGCCCGAGGATCCCCCAACTCCCCTAGCGCCTTGGCTGCAGAGCACCTATCCTCTTGCGTTGCCGAAAACCAACTCTTGCTGACGATAATGTTTGCCAGCTTCTCCACTTTGTCTGCCATGGCCTACACCTCCAGGGAGCTTCCTTTGAGGTTGGTGACTGCCCTTAGCCCAGCCGTTTCCCAGAGGGAGAGGGAGTTCTTCTCTCTCCCCGGGCGCGAGGGAGCTAGTGTGGGCATTGCTCGAATACCGTTTATTGCCACTGCCTTTGAGCGCTACTCTAACACGGTAAGGGCCAGCCTTCTCTCCAGCGCCAGGCCGGCCTCCAGGGGCAGGTCCAGGCCCTGCACCACTGCTGCCTTGGCTGCCCGCAGGGTGGGCTGGGGCAGAGAGGCCAGGCGCTGGGCCAGGGCCAGGGCCTCGGTCCAGAGCCGATCTTCGGGCACCACCCGGTACACCAGGCCCACCCGGCAGGCCTCCTCGGCATCCAGGCGGCGGCCCCGCAGCAGCATGTCCTGGGCCACGCCTGGGGGGACGGTCCGGGGCAGAGTCTGGGTGGCCCCGGCGGCAGGGATGAAGCCCAGCCCCGTCTCCGGCAGGCCGAACTGGGCTGAGGGTGCGGCCAGCCTCAGATCACAGCACAGGGCCATCTCCAGGCCGGAGCCCAGCACGTGGCCGTGGAGGGCAGCGATGCAGGGCTGGGGCAGGCCCAGGAAGAGGCCCCAGACATCCCGCTCCCAGCGTACCCGGCGGGCGATGGTGGGCGAGGGGGCGGTGCCGAACTCGGTGAGGTCGGCCCCGGCGCAGAAGGCCTTCCCTTCCCCCCGGAAGACGGCCACGGACACGTCGGGGTCGTCCCTGATGGCACCCAGCACCTGGTAAAGCTCATCCCGCATCTGGATGTTGTAGGCATTGAGGGCCCGGGGCCGGTTGAGGGAAACCGTGGCCAAGGGGCCCTCTTTCTCGTAGAGAAGGGTAACGAAGGCTGACATTAGCGTGCCGGCACTGCCCGGCCCACCAGCTCCTCCCAGGACACCTCCGTGGACAATTGGCCGATGGCGGAGAGGGTGTGGGCATCGCTGTTGGAGAGGAGGAGCAGGTTATATTCCTGGGCCACTGATAGCGCCCGGACGACATCTAAATGGCTGTGCAGGGCATTGGCCACCTCGATCCCCTGGAGCCGCTCCAGCCCTTCAAACTCCCTCTCGCTGGAGGGGTGGGCCAGGAAACGGAACACCCGGCGCTGGGGCAGATAAAGCTCGACCTCCTGGTGCGAGTCCACGTCCACCTCCTGGCCCGGTATGACCAGGAGCTGGCCGGGGAAGAACTGCTCCACCAGGCGCTTTATCTGGTAGCCGACCTCACTGTTGTGGTGCTCGGTGGAGGCGATACCGTCCAGGCCCCGAAGGCGGGCGTAGCGGACGATCTCCGCTACCACCTCCCGGGTGATGGGGGCAAAGGCTACGGCCTCCAGGGGATGGGTGTGCAGGTCCAGCCTCATAGTCATCTTCCCTGGAACTGGGGAGGCTGTTTTCCTCGCCAGGCCTTTAGCCCCTCCTCCCGGTCCTGGGTAGAGAAGAGGAGGAAGGAGAGGTCGGCCTCCAGGCGCAGGCCCTGGTCCAGAGTGAGGTCCAGCCCCTTGTGGGCGGCCTCCTTGACATAGCGGAGGGCGACCGGAGCCCGCTGGGCCAACTGCTGGGCCCAGGAGCGGGTAACAGGCATAAGCTGGTCTTGGGCCACCACCTGGTGCACCAGGCCGATGCGGGCCGACTCCGCGGCCTCCAGGATACGGCCGGTGAGGAGCATCTCCAGGGCACGGCTCCGTCCAATCAGTTTGGGCAGGCGCTGGGTGCCACCATCCCAGGGGATAAGGCCTCTGGCTATTTGGGTTAGCCCTAGCTGCGCAGAGCTGGCGGCCAGGCGCAGGTCGCAGGCCAGGGTCAGCTCCAGCCCCTGGTCCAGGGCTTGCCCTTGAATAGCGGCCACTACCGGCACGGGGATGGCGGCAATGGCCGAGGCAGCACTGGTCTGGACAATATGGCCTTGGGCCGTCTCTTTCGAAGGTATCTCTTCGGTGCCGGCGCAGAAGTCTTCCCCCTCGCCTCGAAGCACCACGACCCGCAACTCGTCGTTCTGGGCTAAACGTGTACAAGCCTCCCGCAGCTCGGCGGCCAGGGCTGCGTCCAGGCGGTTCTGCCTGTGGGGGCGCTTGAGGACGAGCCAGGCAATGCCACCCTCAAGCTGACAGATGAGGAGTGGTCCGGGAGGCAAAGCTACGCTATCATAGGCCAGCCTCCGGGGCATGTCAAGGCGGCAAAAAGGTCGTTTATTTTTACCCCAGGCTGAAGCCTGGGGCTTCACACCCCATCCCTTCTCAGAAGGAGGGGGTGTTCCCAAGTGGCCCGCAACCTTGGTCCGTGGATTCTTGCTACATGCCAGGCTGGGCACAAAGGGGGCCCAAAAATCACCTCGCGGGTTGTACTTGATACCCCAGGCGGAAGCCTGGGGCTCAGCTTCGAGATTGCCATGCCCACGGCTTCAGCCGTGGGTTAGGAATCCACGGATTGTGGCGCAAGGCCTGCAC
>JACPQK010000093.1 GCA_016190535.1 Chloroflexota bacterium
CTGGCGGTGTCCCTCAAGCCCATCCTGGACTCCTTCGGCATCCAGCGCGTGGTCATGACCTCCTACCAGGCTGTGTCCGGCGGAGGCTACGAGCTTATCCAGCGCTGGCAGCAGGAGCGACAGGCGCTGGGCACTCGCATCCCCGAGCCGCTCCTGGGCTTCGTGGAGAAGCCGGAGACCACCATCGAGGGGAACGCCATCGGCTACATCTCCAAGGAGGAGACCAAGGTCAGGGCCGAGGTCCGCAAGGTGCTGGGGACGCTCAAGGGTGGGACCATCGCTCCCGCCGGCTTCGACATAGACTGCTTCTGCGTCCGCGTGCCCAGCCTGGTCGGCCACCTGGAGGCGGTCTTCGTGGAGACGGCCCGGCCCTGCGCTCCGGAGGACGTGGCCAAGGCCGTGGCCGAGTTCAACGCCCGCGCCGCCGAGCGCTTCGGGCGGCTGCCCTCGGCCCCCCGGCAGGCCATCACCCTGCTGGAGCGGGTGCCCCAGCCCCGCTTCGATGCCGAGCTGGACCGGGGGCTGACCACGGTCATGGGCCGCCTCGAGAAGGGCGACCTGGGCCCTCGCTGGCTCAAGTACTTCGTTCTGTCCAACAACGTGAAAAAGGGGGCTGCTCTGGGCTCCCTCCAGGTGCTGGAGTATCTGGCGGAGCGGGGGTACTTGTAAAGGGCCACGCTTACATAGGGCTTTGCGTTACAATTAACGTTGAGAGACGGCGGGCGAAGACTGAGGGGACTTAGTGGCGGGGAGGTGGTGGCAGCATTTGAGAAGTTGGGCTATGCCCGCCGCCGGGGGAGGGGCAGCCACATGAACCTGGTGAAACCTGGAAATCCGAGACTGACTATCCCAATGCACCGAGAACTCAGTGTTGGGTTAATCTTGAGTGAGATTAAGAAGGCCGGGGTCAACGTGGAGGAGTTCCTAGAGGCTCTGGGGAGATGAGGATGGGGACCAAAGCGCTGGAGTATACGGTCATCCTGCACTGGGACAAGGAATATGGTGGCTATTGGGTAGAGGTGCCTGCCTTACCCGGCTGTGTTTCCCAGGGCAAAACCAAGGAGGAGGCACTGGCCAACATCAGGGAAGCTATTGAGCTGCACATCGAGTGCATGAGGGAGGATGGCGAGGACATACCAGTAGAGGAGTCCTCCAAGGTGCTGGTGGAAGTATGACGTGGTCTCTCTCCAGGTGCTGGGGCATCTGGCGGAGCAGGGGTACTTGTAGCGCCATTGTCGAGGGAGGCTGGGGGATGAAGGAACTCCTGCGTCCGGTGGCGGTTGTTCTGGTGCTACTGGCTGCCTGCGAAGGTGCCGCCCCGCCCACAGGGATGCCCACGGCGGTGCCCCCCACCAGGGGCAAGCCCGGCGAGGTGGCCGTCACCGCCAGGTACGCCAGCTTTACGCCTTCTGCCATAACAGTGAAACAGGGAGAGTCTGTCACTTTGACGCTGACCAGCGTGGATATTGGCCATACCTTCACCATTGAGGAGCTGGGGATCAACATCCCGGTGGGGGCCGGCCAGACGGTGACCCGGGAGATCAAGGTGGACAGGTCTGGCAGCTATACGTTCTATTGCTCCGTGATCGGGCACCGGGCGGCGGGCATGGAAGGCACCCTGAAGGCGGAATGATGGGTTGGACACAAACGTAAGGGCGACCGGTCGGTGCCCCGCGTGCGAGCTCATCCCGTGCAGCCGATTCACGTAGCGGCAATTCATGAATTGCCGCTACGCTTGCCTGCTCCCGCGGGGGTAGGGCAGAGGTGAAGGCCGCCTACAGCACCAGCTTCATCTCGGGGCGGTAGGCCTCCAGGCGGCGGACCACCCCCGCCAGGAAGGCGCCGGCCTGGGCGCCATCTACTATCCGGTGGTCGAAGGAGAGGGTCACGTTCACCATGGAGCGGATGGCAATGGCATCGTTGACCACCACGGGGCGCTTGACAATGGCCTCGAAGGTGATGATGCCCGCCTGGGGCTGGTTGATGATGGCCATGGAAGCCACGGAGCCAAAGGCCCCGGTGTTGTTGACGGTGAAGGTGCCCCCGGTGACATCGGCCACGACGAGCTTGTTCTCGCGGGCGCGGCGCACCAGGTCGTCTATGCCCCTAGCGATCTCCACAATGCCCATCTCCTGGGCATTCTTGAGGACTGCCACGAGGAGGCCCTCCTCCCGGGCGATGGCGATGCCCATGTGGATGCGCTTCTTGATGATGAGCTTGTCCTCGCCCCAGGAGGCGTTCATATAAGGGAACTCTTTCAGGGCCTCCATCACGGCTTTCACCACGAAGGGCAAATAGGTGAGGTTGAAGCCGTAGCGCTGCTGGAACGGCGTCTTTACCGATTCCCGCAGGGCCACCAGCCCGGTGATATCCGCCTCCATCATGGACCAGACGTGGGGAGCGGTGCGCTTGCTGCGCACCATGTGCTCGGCGATGGTGCGCCGGGTGGGGGTAAGGGGGACGACCTCCTCCTCGGCCTCGATTGCTGGGGGGGGGCAGCAGCCGGGAGCTGGGCAATGAAGTGCTCGATATCTTCCCGGGTCACCCGGCCCCCTGAGCCGGTACCCTGGACCTGGGATATGTCGATGGCGTGCTCCTGGGCCAGACGGCGCACGGCGGGGGTGGCCCGGGCCGGGCCGCGCTCGGGGGCTTCGGGTGGGGGCGGGGGTGCCGGCGGCGCAGCGGGGACCGCTGCGGGCGGCGGGGCCGCCCGCGCCTTGGCAGGCGCAGCCGCCGGCACCCCCGCCCCGACCTCCTCCTCGATAACAGCCAGCTCTGCCCCTATGGGCAGCGTTTGCCCTTCCGACGCCAGGACGCTCTGCAGCACCCCGGAGGCCGGCGAAGGCACCTCGGCGACCACCTTGGCCGTCTCGATCTCCACCAGAGACTCGTACTTCTTCACCCGGTCCCCGGGCTTTTTGAGCCAGCGCGTTATCGTGCCCTCCACCACCGTCTCCGCCACTTGGGGCATAAGTACCTTTACGGCCAAAGTTTACCTCCTGGCTGCCTCCCCCCCGCTAAGGGGAGGAACATATTACCCCAGGCCTAGGCCTGGGGTACAGATAAGAAAGCACTCCCACCCTGGGGAATGCAAGGGGCTACGCCCATCAGTAAGCTGCCAGCTCCCGCATGGCCGCCAGGATTTTCCCCGGGCTGGGCATAAAGGCCTCCTCCAGGGGAGGGGCATAGGGAACGGCGGGGACTTCGGGACCCGCTATGCGGCGGATAGGCGCATCCAGGTACTCGAAGCCCTCCTCGGCGATAATGGCGGCTACCTCCGCCCCCAGCCCCCCGGCCTTGTTGTCCTCGTGGACGATGAGCACCTTGCCCGTCTTGCGGGCCGAGGCCAGGATGGCCTCCTGGTCCAGGGGGCGCAGGGTGCGCAGGTCCACCACCTCTGCCTCCACACCGTCCTCCTGGGCTAGAGTCTCCGCCGCCTTCAGGCTGTAGTGGAGCATGAGCCCGTAGGTGAAGACGGAGAGGGTCCGGCCTGGCCTCTTCACCTCTGCCTTGCCTATGGGCACCAGGTAATCGTCGTCGGGGACCTCCCCCTTGATGGCGTTGTAGGTGAACTTGTGCTCCAGGTAGAGGACAGGGTCCTCCGCCCGCAGGGAGGCCCTGAGCAGGCCCGCCGCATCGTAAGGGAAGGCCGGGGTTACTACCGTCAGACCTGGCACGTGGGCGAAAAAAGCTTCTATACTCTGGGAGTGGTAGATACCCCCCTTGATGTTGCCGCCATAGGGCACGCGGATGACTAGGGGGCACCAGAAGTCCCCGGCGGAGCGATAGCGCATCTTGGCTGCCTCGTTGACAATCTGGTTGAATGCCGGGTAGATGAAGTCGGCGAACTGGATCTCCGCCACCGGCCGCAGCCCGTTGAGGGCCGCACCAATGGCCACTCCCACAATGGAGGACTCGGCCAGGGGAGTGTCGATTACTCTCTCCTCCCCGAAAACCTCCCGCAGGCCATCGGTGGCCCGGAAGACGCCCCCCATGCCCACATCCTCCCCCATCACGATTACCCGGGGGTCCCGCTCCATCTCGCGCTGGAGGGTGTCCCGAATGGTCTGCACCATGGTCTTCACTGCCATGAGCTTTGGCTCCAGGAGTAAACGTCGCTATCGATTTCCGCAGACTCGGGGTAGGGGCTGTTCTCGGCGTACTCCGTGGCATCGTCCACTACCCCGGCCACCTGTTGCCGCAGGGCCTCATCATCCTCCTCGGTGAGCAAGCCCTGCTGCATAAGGACTTCCCGGAACCGGGGAATAGGGTCCCGGGCCCGGGCCTCGGCCAGTTCCTCCGCCGGACGGTAGCGGCGCTCATCATCGTTGGTGGAGTGGGAGACCAGGCGCACCACTTTAGCGTCGATAAGGGTGGGGCCTTCGCCCACCCGGGCACGCTCCACTGCCTCTTTGATGACCTGATAAGACGCCCCCACGTCAGTGCCATCTATGGTCACGCCGGGCATACCGTAGCCGGCAGCCCGCTCGGCTACGCTGTCCACTGCCATCTGCAGATGGTGGGGCACAGATATGGCCCAGCCGTTATTCTCCACCAGGAAAACAATGGGGAGGTGGTGTATGCTGGCGAAGTTCAGGGCCTCGTGAAAGTCCCCCTCACTGGTAGCACCATCGCCGCAGGTGGCCAGGGTTACTGCGCTCTCCCCCCGTATCTTCGAGGCCATAGCCACGCCGGCGGCGTGAAGCAACTGGGTGGTCACCGGGCTGGAGCCCGAGACAATGCGCAGACGCCGCGAGCTCCAGTGAGCGGGCAACTGATGGCCCCGGCCGAAGGGATCGCCGGCGCGGGCCAGGTCGTCCAGCATTACGTCCCGCGCAGTGATGCCCAGGGCGAGCACCAGGGCCAGGTCCCGGTAGTAGGGGGCCACCCAGTCCTGGGTACGGTCCAGAACCTGGGCAGCGGCTACTTGAACGGCTTCATGGCCGTCACCGGAGACGGCGAAATGGGCCTTACCGGTGCGGGCCAGGAGCCACATGCGCTGGCTGAGGGCACGGGCCAGAAGCATGATGCGGTACATCTCCTGTAGTTCCTGGCGGCCTAGGCCCATGCGGGGAGGAATGGCAAGCGGACGGCGGGTCTCCACACTCTTCGACATCTCACCCCTCCTTACCTAGCCTATCAAATTTTGCCGTGAAAATCCATACTTGTTAGTAACGTTTCTCCCGTAGCCCTGAAAAAGGGCCTCCCTCCTGCTGGCCCACCCTGCGGCGAACATCGTTTTCCACACTAGATTAGAGCCTTCAACAGACCGGGGGCGAACCTCTAACCGGCTGTTGAAAAAGGGGTGTCCAGAGGGGCTCCGCCCCTCCGTCGGGAGTCTGAGGGACACCCTCAGATACAAATTACTCCCCCTTCCTGCCAGAGCCTGCCCTGAGCCTGGCGAAGGGAAGGGGGACAGGGGAATGGTCGAGGGAGTTTTTCATCACCCTGCTAAGAGCCCCCAGGTGGGCCTGTTGCATACCACCAAATGCCCGCTATAATGGAGCACAATAGTGTCCAGGTATGTTGCCTTTTGCCACCAGGGTGTTAGCAGCAAATGCTAGGGGTAGTGCCCTCTATGCC
>JACPQK010000012.1 GCA_016190535.1 Chloroflexota bacterium
ACCCGCAAGAGGCTCCTCCTGGAGCGGTTCATGGAGTCCACAGAAAAAGGCCAAACAGCCCCCTTCAGGTCGGGCGTAGTAGCCATCGTGGGCAGGCCCAACGTGGGCAAGTCCACGCTGCTCAACGTCCTGCTCCAGTTCAAGCTCTCCGCCGTAAGCTCCAGACCCCAGACTACCCGGCACAAAATCCTGGGTGTGCTCAGCGGCGAAGGCTACCAGGCGTGCTTCCTGGACACTCCAGGCATGCCCTACTCCATCCCCGATGAGCTGAACAGGCGGCTGGTGGGCCGGGCATTGGAGGCCATCGGGGAGGCAGACCTGGTGCTCATGCTGGTGGAGCCCAAATCCCCTGCCGATATCGAACGCCGGCTCGTGAAAAGGCTGAAGGAGGTGAGCAAGCCCGCCCTGCTGGCCATCAACAAGATAGACCTGGCACAGAAGCCGGCCCTCTTGCCGGTAATCGAGGGGTACTCCCAGCTCTACCCCTTCCTGGAGATTGTGCCCATAAGCGCCCTCCGCAGGGACGGCGTGGAGATGCTGAGGGAGGCCATCGTCCGGCACTTGTCCCAGGGCGACCCGCTCTTTCCTCCTGACGAGCTCACGGACCGGCCCGAGCGTTTCCTGGTGGCGGAGATCGTCCGGGAGCAGGTCTTCCATGTCCTGGCCCAGGAGGTGCCCTACGCCGTGGCCGTGGAGATCGACGATTTTCAGGAGCAGTCCGAGGAGCATGGGGGAAAGGACTATATC
Source organism: Chloroflexota bacterium (assembly GCA_016190535.1). The sequence continues at coordinate 748 of JACPQK010000012.1, forward strand.
CGGGCCATCCTCTATGTGGAGAGAGCGTCTCAGAAGGCTATCCTGATCGGGCGGGCGGGAGACATGCTCAAGCGGATTGGCAGCCAGGCCCGCCAAGAGGCCGAGGCTCTGCTGGAGCGCCCGGTCTACCTGGAGCTGTGGGTGAAGGTGTACCCCCGGTGGCGCAAGGACAAGCAGTTCCTGCAGAGAATAGGATACTAGCCCGGCTCACGCTGAGCCGCCGCGGCCTCCAGGCGTAGCAGCTCCGCTTTGAGGAAGGTGCTGGCTCCGGTATAGCCCCCCAGTCGGCCGCTGGCGGCCACTACACGGTGACAGGGGATAACTATGGGGATGGGGTTGGCCGCCAGGGCCTGGCCCACTGCCCGGGCTGCCCTGGGACGCCCCAGCCGCTGAGCGAGTTGACCGTAGGTGATGGTCGTCCCCGGTGAGATTTCCCGCAGGGCCTGCCATACTGACTGCTGGAAGGCAGTGCCCGCTGAAAGGTCTACCGGTCCTGGGAAGGTCACCCGGCCCCCCTCGAAATAGTGGCATAGGGCCTCTACCAGTTCCCTGGCCGGAGGGGGCGCCTTGCCCGCCAGAGCGCCCAAGAGGTGCCGGGCAGCCGCCCTGGTGGGCTGGGGCAGGTGGAGACGCTGGAGCCCCCGCTCACCCCACACCAGGCCCACCCAGCCCTGCCGGGTCTCCACCAGAAAATGGGCCTGGGGCATGGCCTACCTCCAGGGAAGGAGGGCCCGGCGCAGCAGGGCGCGGCGGATGCGGCTCCAGGCGGACTCCAGGGAGGCCGCCTGGGCCGGAGTGGGGGCACGGCCCCCGTAGCGAGCGGCGGCATAGTCCTGGACGATGAGGTCTACGCTGTAGCGAAGCTGAGGAAGGCGCTGGGCCAGGGTGTCCCCGAACTCCCGGGGGGTCTGCTGCGGCCTGTGCGCTGCCCGCGCCAGCCAGGCCAGACGGCAGGTCTTTTCGTAGGCCTGGGAGGCTGTGTCCAGACGGGAAAGGCCCCGACGCCAGGCCCACCATGCCCCCAGGGCAACCAGGAATGCCCCTCCCCCGAAACCGAGCGGGGCCCGGAATGGCTGCCACCAGGACCGGGGCCGGGACACGCTAGGAATGGCGGTGAAATCAAAGATGTCTTCATCCTCCAGAAAATCCAGGGGATCATCCAACGGGGTAGCGTGGATCAAGTCCTCTACTTCTAGCTGGGTGACTTGCGCCGGGCCAAAGCCGGGGGTAGGCTCGAACTCGATCCACCCGAAGCCGGGGAAGAAGACCTCCACCCAGGCGTGGGCATGGTGCTCCCGGACTATAAAGCTGCCCTGCCGTTTGTCCCAGTCCCCAGTGTTATAGCCTACGGCTAGGCGAGAGGGCACCCCCGCTGCCCGCAGCAGGACAGCCATGGCCGAGGCATAGTAGTCGCTGTAACCTCGGCGCTGCTCAAAGAGGAAGAAGTCCACGGCATCCCGGTTATAGGGGGGTGGCTCGATGCCCAGATCGTAGGGTATCTGGTGGAGGTAGTCGACCACTGCCAGGGCCTTATCGTAAGCATTTGCCTTATTCCGGGTGAGCTGGTGGGCCAGCTCCCTCACCCGGCTGGGGAGGCTCTCCGGTAGCTGCAGGTAGCGGTCGGTGACCCAGGTAGGGTATTCCTCCCCAACCCCTCTAAGGTCCTGGGGCGTAGCAGTGGATACCAGGGAGGTTACCACGTACTCCTGGCCCACCCTCAGTCTATCCTGGGCCAGAGTCGCCAGGGGGTCTGGGGGAGCACTCTCCGCCCGCTTTACCATCAGCAGTACCAGGGAACGATCCGTTATTATACGTCCCCGCGAGCGGCCCGATAGGTCTGGGGGTACGGTAGGCTGGCCCCCTGGGCTGCTCGGCGTCAGGGGGATGGTGGTCCCGTCCAGCGCGATGGCTTCTGCCTGGAGACCTGGGGGCAGGCTGTCTACCAGGGTAGCCAGGGAAGCCTGATCGGTCCTCCATCGCCAGGCCAGATAAGAAGCCACAGTCTGCAGGTCTGGGGGTAGGCGGGTGTTGGGGGGGCCGTAGAGAGGGATGGTGAAACGGGCTGAGGGAAGGTAGGCGGAGGTGGAGGGCAAGCTGATACTTACGGGTTCCCCCGCCGCGAAGAGCAGGCTGGTATCGAATCCCACGGACACCCTCTGAGTCACCTGTTGGCGTGCGGAGTATGTGGAAGTATCAGACAAGGCGGTTCCGTCCTGGGACAGGGCCTTGGTCTCCAGGGTGCTCTCTTGCCAGCCCTGGGAGGTGTATATGTCGTAGCTCCTGCCCCGCCAGTAGCCGGCGTAGTCCGAGGTCACCCGCAGGCTCACCTGGTCCCCCAGGGAGATCGCCCCTCGGAAGGGCAAGGTGCTGGCGAAGGTGTGCATGGGCATGGGCTTGAGGGAGCTGGTAGAAGCGAAGACCCGGTTGAACTCGGACTGGAAGTTGTCCCAGGGCCCGCTGAGCCTGCCCCAACCCCGGCGCACGGGCGTATCCAGGCTTGGCATGGGGAGCAGCCAGACCACCATGAGGCCGGCCAGGGCCAGGAGAAGACCCTCGGAGAGGAAAGAAAGGCCCACTCCCTCCCCCCGGTGTACCCTGGCCGTTTCCCAGCGCTGTCGCTGTCTCACATAGTTCAGCCAGGCCACCAGGACCAGGGAGACCAGCAAGTAAAAGAACAAGTAACGGCCGTGCTGCTCGGTGGTGTAATTCAAGGTAACGAGCAGCAGAATGGCCCCGGGCAATACCGGTAGCCACACTTGCCGGCTCCGGAAGGCTAGCCATCCTGTCAGGTAGCCCGTTAGCCAGACCACTGCCAGCAGCATGGCAACGAAGGGCAAGGTATCTACGCTGATAGTGCCGAACCGTGCCGCCGTCCACCAGAGGTCCAGGCGCGTCACCACCTGTAAGGCTGCATCTACAGTGCCGGTGCTGGGGATGAGACCCCCCATCTGCCAGAGCACCGTGGCGGCCCCCGTGCCCAGGGCCACCGGATGCAGCAGGAGGCCAGGGAGCCGTAGCCTGCTCAGCAGCAGGGCAGCAGCCAGGGCCATCAGGGCTGTCTGGCCCGGGGAGGGCATCTCCGAGATCCAGCGGGCTGCCCCCATGGCCCAGGCCACTACCAGGAGCTGGAGGGCTATCAGGGCGACGGTGCCCCAACCCTCGTAGGGGGTGAGCCATCGGCCCAGGGCCCCCAGAGCGCTGGCAAAGGTCCTCATGGCCTGACCAACTCCCCGCGAGTTCTTTCCCTGGGGCCAGGGGCTACTTGCTGGGACAGGGCAACCGCCAGGTTATCCCCCCGTCTCACCCGGTAGACGGGGATGGCCCTGGCTGCCAGCGCCACCGCCAGCGACTGCGGGCTGGGCGCTGGACCGAAGCTGGAGGCCTCCAGCAGTACGGCCACAGCCCTCATTCCTCGGCCTGTAAGCTGGGCCAGGGCCTCCACCCATTCCCCCTCCCACGATGGGGTGACTACCACCAGGGTGGAATGCTGGCTGAGGCGCTGACCGTGTTCCATCAGGGCACGCGGCAGGGAGCCCTCTCCCGTCGCCCGGACCTCGGCGAGCACTTCCAGTATCCGGCCAAGCTGGCGGCTGCCTCGTCCCCCGGGCAGGAGGAAGGGGGGCTGGCCGTTTACCAGCAGGCCCACGGAGTACTCCTGCTGGAGGAACCTGCGGGACAGGGAGGCCGCCAGGGTTACGGCATATTCCTCCGTGCTCTCTTCGTCTTCTCCCCGATGGACCTTTCTGTCCATGTCCAGGGCAAGCCAGAGCTCGCTGGAAGTCTCCAGCTCGAACTCCTTGACCATAAGCCTCCCCAGGCGGGCGGTGCTGGGCCAGTGGATGCGATTGAACCCGTCGCCGGGCAAATAGTCTCTGGCCGTCACGGCGCTGGTGGAGGCCTGGTGCCCGCGTTGCTGGCGATGGCCATGCTCCGGCAGGCCGGAGGACAGGGAGAAACGGGGGAGTTCCACCTGTCTGGGGTACACCCACAGGCTGAAGGGCTCGGTCACCCGGCGCTGGGCATGGAACAGGCCGAAGGGATCGCTGCTAGCGATTATCCCGGGGCCCAGGGTGAAGTGGCCCCGTCGCCGGCAGAGGGTGGTCGCCTTCCAGGAGTGGGTGCCTCTCTCCGGTAGGTTCAGGATGGCATTGGCCTGGTGGCCGGTAAGGTCCGAAGGCTCCCGGAACTCCATGCGGGTCCGGGAGAACTTGCCCTGGTGTTCGACGATAATCCGCTGGGAGAAGGGGCTGCCTGCCTGGACGTGGCTGGTCCCCCTCTCCACATTGACCTGGACCCCTTGCACCCGGAGCCTGGCCCAGAGGTAGGAGAGGACCAGCAGGGCCACTATCAGCAGGGCCACCCGGTGGAGAAGCTCAGAGCCACTGCCCAGGGCGATAACACCCACCACCAGGAGGGAAATCAGGAGCCAGTAGCGAGGCTGCACCGGGGAGCCCCTTACTGCTGCTGGGCCGAGGTGGGCCGGCCCCCCGGCACCGGCAGGATGGCCAGGGACTCCTCCACCACTTGTTTGCCGCTCTTGCCCTCCATGCGGGCCGCCGGTTCCAGGATGAGCCTGTGGGCCAGGACAGGGATTGCCAGGGACTTGACGTCATCAGGAAGGACGAAGTCCCGGCCCCGAAGCAGCGCCCTGGCCTGGGCCGAACGGAAAAGTGCCAGAGACCCCCGAGGGGAGGCCCCCAGGTAGACGGAGGCATGCTTCCGAGTGGTGGCTACCAATCGGGCTATGTACTCCTGCACCAGGGGGTCCACTTTGACCCCGGTCACCACCTCCTGTAGCTCCAGGACATCCTGAGTAGTGAGCACAAGGGCCAGGCCCTCCAGAGGGTGATGGTACTGCTGGGCATCCATGATGGCCACCTCCTGCTCCTGAGTGGGGTAGCCCAGGCTGAGGCGAAGCAGGAAGCGGTCCAACTGGGCCTCGGGCAGGGGAAAGGTCCCTTCATATTCAATAGGATTGAGGGTGGCCATGACCATGAAGGGGCGAGGCATGGGGTGGGTGACGCCGTCCACAGTGATCTGCCTCTCCTCCATGCACTCCAGGAGGGCGGACTGGGTCTTGGGGGAAGCCCTGTTTATCTCGTCGGCCAGCACTATCTGGGCCACTACCGGGCCAGGGCGGAACTCGAAGTCCCCTGTCTTCTGGTTGTATACCGAAACTCCCGTAATGTCGCTGGGGAGCAGGTCTGGAGTGAACTGGATGCGCCGGAACTGACAGCCCAGGGAGCGAGCCAGGGTCTTGGCCAGGGTGGTCTTCCCCACCCCGGGGACGTCTTCGATAAGGAAATGGCCCCGGCTGAGAAGGGCAATAAGGGCCAGTTCTGCCTCTTCATCCTTCCCAACTATCACCTTCCTGATGTTCTGGAGCACATTCTTGGCACGTAGCTGGGCCTGTTCCCACACGGTCTCCTCCTGGCACCAACTGGGGCTTTATTCTAAGTTTAACATACTGCGGTAATTCCCCTTCCCGCTTGGCTGAGATGGGGCTATCCCAGGTTGATAGCCTCCTCGGTGTAGGCCTGCCGGCGGGAGCGCTGGCGCTGGGCCAGGGCAAAGGCCAGGGTGAGGGGGCCTACCCTGCCGGCGAACATGGTGAAGATAATAAGCAGCTTGCCCGCTGTTGACAAGGTGGGGGTGATGCCCAGAGAGAAGCCCGTGGTGCTGAAGGCCGAGACCGTCTCGAAGAACTGGGCCAGCAGGTCGGGGCCCTCGGTGATACCGATGAGGAAGGTTACGGCAAAAACGAGGATGAGGGAGAGGAAAGCTATGGCCAGGGCGCGGTAGACTTGGCCCTCGCGGACCTCTTTGCCCAGTACTGTGGTCTTCTCATTCCCTTTCACGAAGGACCAGGTGACACCTGCCAGCAGGGCCAGGGTATTCACCTTTATTCCCCCGGCGGTGGAGCCCGAGGCCCCGCCCACAAACATCAGGGCAATGAGCAAGAGCAGGGTGGAGGGGGCAAGGAGGGAGAGGTCCAGGGTGGATAGGCCCGCAGTGCGGGCGGAGGCCGAGTGGAAGAGGGCCGAGAGCACCCGCTGAGGAAGGGGCAGGTTGCCCAGGCTCTGGGGATTGCTGGCTTCCGCCAGGAGGATGGCCGCGGCCCCCACCACTAGGAGCACGCTGCTGGCCAGGAGCACCAGCCTGGTATCCAGGGCCATCGGCCGGCGGAAGGGGACCCCTAACAGGTCTACTATAACGATGAAGCTGATGGCCCCCAGCACGCTCAGGCCAAGCAGGGTGAGCTGGACCAGGGAGTCCGGCAGGTGGTTCGCCATATCCATAATCTCGAACCCGGCGTTGTTGAAGGCCGAGGCACTGTGGAAGATGGCCAGCCACCAGGCCTGGTCGGTGGGCAGGGATGCCCCCAGCCGCGCGGCAAGAAGATAGGCCCCCACTGCCTCCACCAGCAAGGCATACAGGGTGATACTGAGAACCAGGAACGCCATCCCCCACGGGCTTTGCACACCGATGGCCTCCTTGAACAGGGAGCGCTCCTGAGGTCTTGTCTTCCGGGCGATGAGGAGCAGGAAGATGGTGGAGCCAGCCAGAGCACCCAGGCCTCCTACCTGCATGAGCACCAGGAGAACCTTTTGCCCGGTAGCGCTCCAGAAGGAGGCGGTATCCCTTACAATCAGGCCGGTGCCGGTGGCGGCAGAGGTTGCCGTGAACAGGGCGTCCAGCAGGCTAGCCCGCTGCCCCTGGGCCGCAGCGCCCGGCAGCCAGAGGAGGAGCGTCCCCAGGGCAACGAGGAGGGCGAAGAAGATGACCAGTGCCCAGGAAGGATGAAAGGGGACCTTCTCTTCGGTGGCCAGGGGCTGGGCAGGGAGGGCCTTTGCTGCTAGGCGCGGGCCTTGGGCATTATGGGATGCAGCTTTAGGCACGGGACTATGCTATCCAGCAGGCGGCCCCCTGTCAACAGCTACAATTGCAGGTTTCAGAAAGAGGTGAGGCCCTCTGGCTGCCCCCGGCTAGGGCAGCCAGAGGGTGCCCGGGTTTCTCTCAGATTCGAAAAGTCCCCCGCGACGGGGGGATTTAGGGGGTTACCAAAGGTTTATAGACGATCTCCATAATAGCCTTGACAGGAGGAAAAACTATGATATTATTTTCGTACCCTTTCTGCGGGATGTTCGGCTACTATGTGTGCTAAAAGGCTCCAAGGCAAGGTGGCCATAGTCACCGGGGGAGGCTCGGGGATCGGGCGGGCCACTTGCCTCTTGCTAGCCCAAGAGGGGGCCAGCGTCGTTGTCGCCGACATAGCCGCGGAAGGTGGTGGGGAGACCCTGAAATCTATTCATCACGAAGACGGCAAAGCAATATTTGTGAAGGGCGACGTTACCAAGGCCGCGGATGTCTCTAAAATCGTCAACGCGGCCCTCCAGGAGTACGGCAGGATAGACATCCTGGTCAACAATGTGGGCGGCAGCAGGCCCGGACGTACCATCGTAGAGACCGCCGAGGATGAGTGGGACTCGCACCTCGCTCTTAACCTCAAGAGCACCTTCCTTGTGGCAAAACATGCCATTCCCCGCATGGTAGAGGCCGGTGGCGGCTCCATCGTAAATGTGTCTTCGGCGGCGGGCGTATATGGCTCGCCGCGGAACCCGGCCTATTGCGCCGCCAAGGGCGGGGTGATTGCTCTGACCAAGGCTCTGGCTATCGACCACGCCCCCCAAGGGATAAGAGTGAACTGCGTGGCACCCAGCCACGTGTTCACGGCACTTATGAGAAGGAACAGGACTCCTGAGGATATTGAGCGCATAGCCAGTTCCAATCTTCTGAAAAGGGTATCCGATCCTGCGGAGATAGCCCAAGCCATACTCTTTCTCGCTTCCGAGGATGCGTCCTATATCACCGGCCAACTGCTGGTGGTGGATGGTGGCCGGACGAGCCACACGGTGGAGAGGAGAGAAGACGCTACGGAGGCCCGTGTCAAGGGCTAGGCAGTTTATTCCAAGTTTTATTGAGGAGGCATCCAGGATGGCAATCTCAGAGACCGACCGCTTCGACGTGGTGCGAATAAAAGAAAAGCCGGCCACGGACCCGGCGGAACAGCTTGCCCGGCTTGGAGCCAAGGAGGCTATCCTCGACCTTCTGGGGCAATATTCCCACTACTGTGACGCCTACGATTGGGAGGGGGCGCTCTCCCTGTACACGGACGATGTGGAGCGGGTCCTGGCCGGGACCCTGGACGAGCGGGTGAAGGGGAAGGATACCCTGAGGAAAGTCTATTACAACCCAATGCTAAAGAGGAAGGCCGACGGGAAGGCCTCCTCTGCCCCTCGGGACTGGCTCCTGAGACACATGTTCACCACGCCGGTAGTCCGCCTCTCGGACGATATGAAGGAAGCCTGGCTCACCTGTTACTACACCCTGGTTTCCACCAAGGAGACGCCTACGGAGTTCAGGAGGACGGCCCACGAAGGGACCTACATCTTCACCTTTGCCCGGCAGGGTGATGACTGGAAGATAAAGAAGATGGTCATCATGACCGATACGGGGCACGATCCCAAGTATGCCCCTGCACCAGCGAAGTAGGAGCAAATAGCCCATGAAGCTCCAGGGTAGAGTAGCCCTGATCACTGGCTCGGGCCGGGGCATCGGCCAGGCCACGGCCAAAGAGTTCGCCCACGAGGGCGCTACGGTCATCGTCAACGACATCGACAGGGATGTAGCGGAGGAAACGGTAAGAGCCATAACCTCTCGGGGTGCCCAGGCGAGGGTAGCTATCGCGGATGTCACCGATGAAAAACAGGTTGAGCAGATGGTCCAGTCCGTGCTGGACGAGTTCCACCGGATAGACGTCCTGGTGAACAACGTGGGGGGCGGCCCCCGGGGCCGTAGTGGCTATTTTTGTGAGTCCAGCATCGAGAACATCAGGCGTTCCATAGAGATGAACCTGTTCAGCGCCCTTATCTGCTCCAGGGCGGTAATCAATCAGATGATCGCCCAGGGGTATGGCAAGATTGTGAATATCTCCTCCATAGTGGCCGTGCTGGGGCAGACCAAGGGTGCCAGCTATTCCATCGCCAAGGCAGGCATCGAGGCCTTCACTGCCTCCCTGGCCAAGGAAGTGGCCCAGCTAGGGATAAATGTAAACTGCGTCCGAGTGGGGCTGGCGGGAACGGATGAGATGCTGGCCAGGATGCAGCAGAAGCCGGAAAGGCACAAGCTGCTCTGTGATTGGAGCCATTTCGGAAGGCTAGGGAGACCGGAGGAACACGCCAAGGCCATCCTCTTCTTGGCCTCCGACGATTCGTCTTTCATGTCGGGGGCGGTAGTACCGGTAGATGGGGGCATCCTCATGCCCAGGCCGATGTAACTGTGGCGAATACCCGAAGCTTTCGCTTCTGAATCATACTTCAATCGGGCAGGACATAGTAGAAGCGCAGGGAGGATACCATGAAACTCGGAGAGCGCAAACCATCCGCGATAGCGGGCATGGTGCTGGCGGTGCTGCTCGTGGCAGCGGCCTGCGGCCCGGCAGCCACACCTGCGCCTACGGCCACACCTCAGCCCACACCCACGAGCGCACCGCGGGCCACGACTACTCCTACCAGGGCTGCACCCACAGCGACACCAGCACCTTCACCCACGCCCTCGGCAGCCGCTCCCAAGACAGGTGGCAAGCTACGGGTACAGACAGTCGAGGGCGCAACTTTGGACCCGCACGCTGTCTCGTTCCGGGGCTCTGACGTCTTCCACATGTTCGACCCCCTCTTGCGGCTGAACTACCTTGGCCAGCTCGACCTTGGCCTGGCCGAGTCCTGGAGTGCCCCCGACCCTACAACACTGGTCTTCAAGCTGAGGAAAGGTGTCCAGTTCCAGGATGGCAGCCCCTTCAACGCCCAGGTAGCCAAGTGGAACTTCGACCGCATAGCCAATCCCGAGACGGTGGCACCCTCCGCCCGAGGGTACATCGTCAATGTGGACAAGGTGGAGGTGGTGGACGATTACACCCTCCGGCTGCGGCTCAAGAAACCAGACTCCGCCCTCCTTTTCTACCTGGGGGTACAGCAGTTATCCATGATGACTCCCACCGCCGTGGCGAAGTGGGGCAAGGATGTGGGAGCACACCCGGTGGGCACTGGCCCCTACATCTTTCAGGAGTGGGTGTCCGCCAGCAAGCTCAGGATGACCAGGAACACCAGCTACTGGGACTCGCCCCGTCCTTATGTGCAGGACCTCGAGTGGGTGTACGCCGAAGACAACACGGTCATACTGGCGTCGCTGCTCACGGGCGCCCTAGACACGGCGCAGGTTGCTCTCCCCGCACACTTGGATCGTTTGGAGAAGACCCCGGGGATGAGGCTCTATCCGTTGCCTGCGGAGAGACCCTGGCACATTGGCCTCAATCACCGGAAGCCCCCCCTTGACAACCTGGACTTCCGCCAGGCCCTGAATTTGGCTGTGGACCGGGAGGGGTTAGTCAAGGCGATGCTGGGCGGGCGCGGGTCACCAGCCAACAGCATATTGGGTCCCAGCCTTCCCGAGTACAATAAGGACCTGCCTGTAACCAAGCGGGATATAGCCAAAGCCAAGGAGCTAGTGGCCAAGTCTGGCTACAAAGGGGAATTACTGGACTTCGCGTGCTACCCTGCCACCCTGCACCCCATCCAGTGTGAGGCGGTACAGGCCCAGTTCAAGGAAATCGGCGTGAACATCCAGATCACCATGTATCCCGCCTCCGCCGCCTATTCCAAGGCCCTGGGGCAGGTGCTCTACGACATCTCCTCACTTATGGCATCCACCATCCCTCTGGACCTGCGGATCCAGAATTACCTCTACAGCAAAGGGAGGCTTAATAGCGGGCGCTTCGGTGACACCCCCGCTGCTCGCAAGGTGGACCAGCTTGTGGAGGAGATCAGTTCTACCTATGAGCGGGATGCCCGAAAGCCCCTCTTCGATGAGCTCCAGAAGGTCGTCTTTGATAATGTGCTGGACATCTACACGGTGAACTGGGATTCCTACATGGTAGCCAGAGAGAGGGTGCAGAACTACCACGCATACCCTGGTGGGGAGTGGCTGGCCGAAGTGTGGTTGAAGGACTAGCCTAAGTCAGTGGCTTCACCGCCGCTGGGGACAAGCGGTGCGAGGCAAACTCTGCCGTAGTGACAGGCCAGATGGGGCTACCTGAAGGCGGAATAACCTTTCGCTGTGGGAGTAACACCGAGCATATTGCTGGCGACCCCGACCGGATTCGAACCGGCGATCTCTGCCTTGACAGGGCAGTATGTTAGTCCACTACACCACGGGGCCGCATCAAGATTGTAGGCTGTAGCTACATGCGTTGTCAACGAGGGGTGGTGAGGTGTTACTGTCCCCCTGGCACAAGTGCGCCCGGCGCTCTTCGGTTATAATGGGCAAGGCGATGGACGCA
>JACPQK010000013.1 GCA_016190535.1 Chloroflexota bacterium
CGGAGGCTTCTGGCGGCGTATAGGAAGGAGGGTGTAGCCGCCATGGCCCAGGGCAATCGAGGCCGCCGCCCTGTCCATGCACTGGATGAAGGGGTGCGTCATCTGGTGGTGGCCCTGGTCCAGGGCCCTTACGCCGACTGCAATCACTACCACCTCACGGACCTCCTGGTGGAGCGGGAGGGGCTTCGCCTTTCCCTCTCCACGGTACAGCGCATCTTGACAGCAGCGGGGATCAGGAGTCCCCGTCGGCGGAGGCCTCCCAAGCACCGGGTGAGGCGGGAGCGCTACCCCCAAAAGGGGATGCTCCTCCAGATAGACGGCAGCCGCCCTGACTGGCTCGCGGGTAGAGGGCCCTACCTCACTCTGGTGGGAGCCATAGATGATGCTACCGGCACAGTTCCCTATGCCCTTTTCCGGGAACAGGAGGACGCCCAGGGCTACTTCCTGATGCTAAAGGGGGTCATCCAGCATAAAGGCATCCCCCTGGCCCTCTACAGCGATCGCCATGGCATCTTCCAGCGCTCCCCCAGGGAACCGGAGAGTCTGGAGGAGCAACTGGCCGGGGAGCGGCAGCCCACCCAGTTTGGTCGGGCGCTGAGGCGGTGCAGGCCCCAATCGTCCAGGATGAGCAGGTCGTGGGCCAGGAAGGAGCGGAAAGTCTTCTCCAGGGTGTGATCTACGCGAGCCTGGGCCAGGGTCTTGAAGAAATCATCGGCTCGCATGAAGCGTATGTTGTGTCCGGCGCGTACGGCTACGAAGCCCAGGGCTTGAGCCAGATAGTCCCTACTGATCTAGGCAGTCCAGCACTCGTCCAAAGTCCAGTCCGGTTTAGTCTAACGGTCCAAGTCGGTCTTGCTGGGAGCTTTCATGGTGACAAGATCACTGAACCGAGAACCCTGAAAAGGGGCCTACTGGACCCCCTCTGAAAGGCAGGCTGACAGGCCGACGGCTTCAGACGGAGGTAAGGCAGAACTTTCTCAGAGTTCTCTGAACTTTTTTGGTGACCTATTGAGGGAACTGCAACAGAAAGGGGATCAGTTTTAGCGTGGATTCTACGCCAGGCCTACGGCATCGGCCGCTGGCGAATGCGTTCTAAGAGCTGTTCGGTTTCAGGGAGCGGTGCAACGCCTAGCTCACGAAGCAGCAGTTCTCTGCACGCCTGGTACTGGCGCACCGCTTCGTCACGGCGGCCACTGGCCCACAGAGCGTAGACCAGGGACCGATGGACTTCTTCCCGTAGGGGATCGATCCTGAGCGCAGCCCGAAGACCCTTGACGGCGCGCTCCCAGGCGCCAGAGCGTCCGTAGAGGGCTGCCAGTCTTTGCCGCACCTCCAGATATGCCTCGCGGAGCCTCTCCCGTTCCCACTGGCACCACTCGGCGAAGGGCTCGTCTTCCATGAAGTCGCTTCGGTACAGGTCCACTGCCCCTTCGTAAGCGGTGATGGCTGCCACTGTATCTCCTTCAGCCTCTGCCTTCTGGCCCAGATGGACTGTGGCTTCGAATTCTCGGACATCGATGCGATATGGGCCCTGCTGGTTGAAGTAGTACCGGTCACCCTCGTTCCGCACGAACACCCAGTTGCCCCTGGCGTCAGCAGGTTCTAGCAGCCGACGCAGCTCGTGAACCAGCACGTAGAACTGGCTCGTCCGAACCCGCAATGGATCTTCGGGCCAGAGGTGGTCGATCAGGGTGTCCTTGGGCACCCGGCTACCATGATTCTTGACTGTAAGGAGGATCTTCAGCAGGGTCAGGACCTTTCTTCGTTGCACAGTTTCTGGGCTCACTCGCACGCCCTGGCGATAGAGTTCGAAGGGCCCAAGGCACCGGATATCCAAGTAGGGGATCGCTGGACTCTTCCGTTCCTCTGGCCAGGCACCCGGCTGAGATGGCTGTCCGCTAACTTCAGGCGAGTGGAGTGCTCCTCTCGCAAGCACTTGGGCACGATTCAAGCGCTCGGTGATTGCCCGGCCACTCTGGATGGCGTGGCCCAAGCTCCGCCCCAGATGTTCCAGGGGGACCAGGTTCCAGGTGGGAGGTAACCCGCCCTGGGAGCCATAATAGACCTGGAGAAGGCCTACGCCCTCTTCATCGCCCACTAGAGGGATGCAGTAGCAGTGCGGGCCGCCCCCCAGGGGATTGCGCTGACACGGGGGTGCCCAGGAGGCCCGATGTCCGTAGAGGGCGACCCCAAGCCTCTGGGCTAACGCGGGACATGTACGGGGTTCTCTCTTCAGGGTGGGGCATAAGGCTTGCGGGGCCAGTCCATCTATGAAACGCTGGGCCACGCGTGTTCTTTTGCTATCCAGAAGACATAACGCTGCCCCCTGTGCTCCGCACGTGGTGACCGTCTGACCAAGAATGTCCTTGAGGGCCGCGCCGGGCCCTGAGGCCAAATCCCACAGGCGGTCAGTGGAGGCACGAAGCGTATCCTGGAGTCGCAGGAGGTATCCCTCCACCATTGATCCCAGCGGCGTGTTTATCCACGAGAGGAGGTCGAACGCCCGTTGGATGTCCGCACTCGGGGAGCGGAAAGCAACGCCCACCGATCCCACCACTCCCCAGGAGCACTGGAGGGGGACGCCAATATAGCAGTGAAAGCCCGACTCCTTCACCTGCGAACGGAGAAACCGCAAGTCCCCGGTGAGTCCATCGGTGAGGATGGGCTGCTGAGTAGCCAGTATGAGCCCTGGGTAGCCCTCATCAGGCCTGAAGCGTACTTTCTGGAAGAAGGCGCTCCGGAAACGGCCCTGGTGCCACGTTAGGGCCATCCCCTGGCTATCAGGCTCTGCCAAAAACACCTCAGCCCAATCGGCCCCTGTTACATTCCTCAGGCGGGCAAGGCTGCCGACGATGCCTTCTGCAGAGAAGACCGGCGAGAAGGAGGTGACCAGGGTAGTCGCTGCGGCCAGGTCGAGCGCTAGAGAACGGTCCCCGCCGGGGGTGCTTCGCAGCCGGCCCAAGGCTCCGCCAGAGGTGCCGGGGAGCGCTACAAGCTCACAGAGCAACCGGGAAGGAGAGCCTGCCAGCCCCCGCACACGCACATAGCAGCGCCTCACTATATGACCTTGTCGGAGCGCTTTCAAAGCTGGGCACGCAGCGCCACACAGCGGGCGACCGAAGGCGACTTCACCTCTCACCACGGCATAGCAGAGCCGGCCCAGGGCC
>JACPQK010000095.1 GCA_016190535.1 Chloroflexota bacterium
GCCTCATGGTGGGCGAGACTTCATCCTCACCTTAGTCCTCTCCCCTCAAGGGAGAGGAGAGAAGGCAATCCCTTCCCCCTCGATGGGGGGAGGTTAGAGCTTGCCCTGAGCAAGGCGAAGGGGTGAGGGTGAAGCTCCAGCGTGCGTAAAGGCGGTGTGTTTTGTTGATGACCATCAGCATGGAGCATGAAGCCCCCGGATTCAGCCGGGGGTAATAGTAAGCGACCTCAACAGGCCAGGATGCCATCATGAAGGCAACTAGACAGCCGCCCATAATACCGGCTACCCAGCCCTCGCCCGAGGAGTCTGCTATCCACTGTCTTCAGGAGGCGGTGGCCTCGGGGAGGCACTGGTTCCCTGCCCTTCTGGAGGCGATAGGGATGTGGACGGTCTGGGAGGAGCAGGTCGCGGGCACCCAGTACCGCTACCTCCTCGGTGGCGAGGCCCTGGACTGGCAGGCCCTCACCGAGCGCATCTTCCTGGAGGTGGACGACTCCCTCCCCCGGCCGGAGGTGGAGCGTTTCATCTGCCAGGGGCATCCCCCTATCGAGGTGCCCCTGGAGCGCATGAGGCTGTTGCTAGGCCCTAGCAAGTACCAGGGATACCTCAACTACCTGTACGGCGTGGTCATTGAGCGCTGTCTCCAGCTAGCTACCGCCGAAGAGGTGCAGAAGGAATGGCACTCGCAGTGCTATCGGGGACCTTCTCTAGCCGACGAGGTCTGTCACAGGGTGTACGGGACAGGCTATCGAGAGCTTGTCCAGCGGTTCCGGCGGGAGGCCGATGCTGGGGGCCGCAGCCTGCATGGGGCCTGGGGCCGTAAGGAGTTCAGCTACTGGCTGTTCAAGCATAGAGTGCGCACCGCAGACAAGGCCCGGCTGGCCAGCGATACCAAAAAAGGCCTCGATTTCTGGCAGCGCTCCAGACCGGGACGTCGCTAAGCTGGTCTCTGGCCGCCATGCACCCTAGGGTACTGGCCCCGCGTCTTCTCCTTTTGTTGGCCTACCGCCCCCGCTTTTTCTATGGTTGGTGGGTGGTGGTTGGTGCCGCCCTTTCCGGCCTATTGAGCGGGGCCTTCTTCTACGTAGGCTACAGCGCCTTCGCAGCGGTCCTCTCCCTAGAGTTCGGCTGGAGCAAAGGAGCCTTAGGGGGTGTCTATTCCCTGGCCCGCCTCTGGCAGAGTGGGGTGGATGTAGTGAGCGGCTATCTCGCCGACCGTACTGGCCCCCGCTGGCCCATGGTCGCAGGCACGGTTCTAGCAGCCGCGGGCTTTTTTCTTTTCAGCCGGGTAAACAGCCTGGCTGCGCTCTACCTTGTCCTGGTGGCGGTCGTAGCCACGGGGCTGAGCATTGGCCACTCAGTAGTGCCTTATACGGCAGTAGCCAACTGGTTCGTCCGCCGCCGCGGGTTGGCCCTGGGTATCGCCTTCTCGGGGATGGGCATGAGTGGTGTGCTCATTCCCCTGATAGGCTGGGCTATGGAGACATACGGCTGGAGGTTGACGGCCCTGGCTGCTGCCGGAGCCTTCCTGGCCCTAGGCCTACCTGCCGCTGGGCTGATGCGTGGCCGGCCCGAGGGCCACGGCCTTTCCCCCGATGGCAGCGTGTCACCTGCCCCCACCCTATCCCCCATCAGGCCCCTGGCTGAAGCCTCCCACTCCCTGAGGGAGGTGCTGCGCATGAGTTCCTTCTGGTTTATGGCCTTCGCCTTCACCCTGCGCCAGATGGTAACCAGCGGGCTGACCATGCACCTGATGCTGGTGGCCACGGACCTGAGGATAGCGCTGGTGACGGCTGCCGGTTTTCAGGCCCTGATGGGCCTGGCCAGCTTGCCGGGGCGTCTGGGCTTTGGCTGGCTGGCAGACCGCTTCGATAAGAGGCTGGTTACAGCCCTCTGTATGGGCCTCATGGCAGGGGGCCTCTGGATGCTTGGCTCTGCGCGCGGCCCCTGGCCCATCGTCCTGGGTCTGACTATCTATGCTCCAGCCTTCGGTGGCAGCTCTACCCTTCCCTTTGCCCTGCGGGGGGAGTACTACGGGCGCAAGGCCTTTGGGACCATTACCGGGGCCATGGGGGTTGTCATAACTTTGGGTGCTGGAGTGGGGCCTGTGCTGGCAGGCTACCTGCGAGACCTGACGGGAAGCTACCAGTTGCCTCTGCAAATCCTGGCGGGGGCCTGCCTGCTGAGCGCAGCCCTGGTCATGGCCATCCGGCGGCCCCGGGCCTAAGGCCCTCTCCTTTCCTTTAGGGACTGTCCTGAGTGAAAGCGTGTCTCCAGAATAGCGATTGTCTCGTAGGGCAGTTTGAGAAACCTGCCCTGGACCACAGTCGGCTACTACAACTGTCAGCTTGGGAAACCCGACCTGCACCTGTAATCGCTGTTCTTTGGGGCGGGAGGTGGCTAGGCAGACAATGGTGGGATGTGGTAGGCTGGTGTGAAAGTAACGATTCCAGTTAGCGACATCTGGCTCTTCTGGGAGGCGGCATATGGGGAAAAAAGGCGCATTTTCCCGGATGTGGTGGTTTGTGGCTTCCCTGGCCCTGGTGGCGGTCCTGGCCTTGCCCGCTGCCCCTACACGAGCAGACGTCCCCCAGCCGGCTATTGTCTCTCCCTCTGGTCCTATTCGGCCCGTCCTCTCGGGCTTTTCCTGGCTAGCGGCCTCGGGCTATGACCTGCTGTGGGCACGCCACGGTATGGCCAGCCGGCTGACGGAGGTGCAGACTCAGGCCCCTGGGGGGGCAGGCCTCATCCCTTACCGCAGTCCCGCGGCCAAGTTCAGCCGCAACATCCTGGTCACCCAGGACTTCAGCCGTTTCCCTTTTCAGACGGAGCCTCATCTGGCCATAGACCCGAAGGACCCCCAACACCTGCTGCTGGGCACCATTGACTACGGTTTCCCTGGCCTGTCCATGTATACCTCTATTGACGGCGGCACTACCTGGGAAGGCCCCTTCCAACCCCCATATCCCCACGGTGAACTGGGGACTGCCGGGGACCCCGTGGTGGCCTTCGGACGGGACGGCGCCGCCTACTCTAGCTTTATTACGGTGGATGTCCAGGAGTACACCCTGGGCATTCTGGCCGCCCAGGCGCTGGTGTCCAGCATCTCCGTGAGCAACTCCCGGGACGGGGGTACTACCTGGCGGGAGGCCGTTATCTCCTCCCGGAGCAACGTTACCAGCAAGCTAGTGCCTACCCCGGGCCAGCCTCAGCGCCCCCGGGGCACCATCACCTTCGAGTTCCTGGACAAGCCCTGGATGAGCATCGGCCCCAACCCCAGGGACCCCAGCAGGGACACTATCTACGTCACCTACACCAAATTCGCCGAGGAGTGGGGGATCTTCTGGCTGGAGGACCTGCCCTTCCTGAGCAACCCGACGGTTATGACCACCATCGAGATGGTCCGCTCTGAGGACGGCGGCGTGACCTGGAGCGAACCCCTGGCGGTGAGCCCCACGGTGCGCCGGACCTTCGGCGGGCAGGCGGGCCCCGCGGAGGCTCAGCCCATCCCCGGGGAGCCGCAGGGGACCCGCCGCTTTGTCCAGGGTTCCCAGCCCGTGGTAGACCCCCAGGATGGCACCCTCTACATCGCCTGGCTGGACACTACGGACGACGATTCCTTCGAGGGCCAGGGAGAGATCTTCGTGGCGCGCTCTACTGACGGGGGCCGCCGCTTCGACACCCCGGTAAAGGCAGCCAGCTTCCTGGAGCCGGCCTTCCGCTCCCGCACTGCCTTCTTCCGCTCCTGGGGCGCGGCCTTCCCCCAGGTGGCCGTAGGCCCCGGGGGGGAGGTCTATGTCGCCTTCGTGGGCCTGCCCCCGCTGAAACAGGAGGATGATGGCGACGTGCTCCTGGTGCGTTCCACGGACCGGGGCAAGACCTGGAGCCTGCCCACCAGGGTGAACGATGACGAGACCTCACGGTTCCAGTTCTTCCC
>JACPQK010000097.1 GCA_016190535.1 Chloroflexota bacterium
GCCACGTGGCCACCTCACCGCGCCCTGGGGTTCAGGGCGTCGTTCAGGCCGTCCCCCAGGAGATTAAAGGAAAAGACCACCAAAGCCACTACGCCCGCAGGCACCAGCAGCAGGTGGGGGTGTGCCCGGAGCATGCCCTGGTTCTCCCAGAGCATGGTCCCCCAGCTCGGATTGGGGGGCTGGATGCCTATGCCCAACCAGCTCAGCACCACCTCAGAGGTCACGGTGGAGCCCATAGCCATGGATACAGTGACTATTATCGGGCCCAGGGCATTGGGCAGTATATGGCGGAAGATAATGCGGCTGTGGCTAGCCCCCAGGGCCTGGGCCGCTTCCACAAATTGGGCCTGCTTCAGGGAGAGCACTTGCCCCCGCACCAGGCGGGCCATGCCTACCCAGCCAAAGAGGGCCAGGGCACCGAAGACCACGAAATAGTCCACCACACCCGAAGCCACAATTCCTTGCACACCCAGACTGTCCTCCAGCCCCCGGGCCAGCTCCACAGCCCGGGGCTTGAGGGTGGCCGCCAGGAAGATCACCAGCAGCAAGCCCGGAAAGGCCAGGAAGATGTCGCCCAGGCGCATAATTAAGGTGTCCACCCAGCGCCCCAGGTAAGCGGCCAGACTGCCCAGGACCAGGCCCAGGGCCAGGCTGCCCGTGGCCACGGCGGCCATGGATACGATGGCAGCAGTGCGGGCACCCCAGATGATGCGGCTGAAAATATCCCGGCCCAGGCGGTCGGTGCCCAGGAAGTGGCTCAGGCTGGGGCCTTGCCAGGCGGCGTCCAGGTCCTGGGCCCGGTAGTCGTAGGGGGCCACCCAGGGGGCAAACAGCCCTGCCAGGTACACGGCCAGCAGGAAGACCAGGCAGACCACGGCGACTCTTTTGCGCAGGAAGCGACGCAGGGCCTCCCAGCCGGGGCTATGGAGACGCCGGCTCACGGAGGCAGGGGCTTCCAGCGTGGTAGCCACTTTACCTATGCCTCTGGCATCGTGGTTACCCTCACCCCCGCCCTCTCCCACTGGGAGAGGGCGAGAGACAGAGGGATAAAGAAGGTCATCGGTACCTGATCCTGGGGTCCAGGATGCTGTAGGCGATGTCCACCGCCAGGTTGACCAGCACATAGCCCACGGCCACCATCAGCGTAAGGGCCATGATCACGGGATAGTCCCTGTTGAACAGGGACTCCACAGCCAGCCGGCCTACGCCGGGGATGCCAAAGATGGTCTCAGTGATGAAGGCCCCTTCCACCAGGGTGGCCAGAGAGAGTCCCACTACGGTAACTACGGGGAGGACGGCGTTGCGGCCAATGTGGACGTAGTTGATACGCCGGGGCAGCAGCCCCTTGGACCGGGCCGTGCGCACGTAGTCCTGCCCGATAACGTCCAGGGTGCTGGCCCTCATGAGCCTGGTGATTCCCGCTATACCCGGCAGGCCCAGCACCAGGGCAGGCATCAGGACACGCCCGTCCCAGAGGCCACCCCAGCCGGAGCTGGGCAGCCAGTGCAGCCGGAAGGAGATGGCGTAAAGCAAGATGGGGGCCAGGATAAAGGCGGGCATTACGTAGAAGAGCAGGGCCCCGCTCACTATCGTCGTATCGCGCCAGTTGCCCTGTCGCAAGGCGGAGACAAGCCCCAAAGGGATACCGAGACCAACAGATATGGCGATGGCCGCCAGGCCTAGCTGGAGGGAGATCCACACCCGGGGCAAGAGAAGACTAACCACGGAGCGGCCCCGGAAGACCAGGCTCTCCCCCAGGTTTCCCTGCAGGATGCCCCCCATGTAGTCCCGGTACTGGACGAGAAAGGGCCGGTCCAGGCCCAGCTCGTGGCGCAGCCGGGCCGCCACCTCGGGGTTGGCGTGTTGTCCCAGGCGCAGGGTTATCGGGTCGCCAGGCCCGTAGACGCCCAGGGCGAAGGTGACCAGGGTAACCACCAGCAGGACCACCGGCGCCCAGAGCAAGCGACGGAGGATGTAGGGGAGCATGGACTACCGGCTACTTCTCGAGGGAGATGTCCTTGAAGAAGGGCAGGACCAGGGGGGAGACAAACCAGCCCTTTACCCAGGGCTTGACCAGTATGTAGCCCCGGGCATGCCACAGGGGAAGCCAGGGGGCTTTCTCCACAATGAGCTGCTCGGCCTGGCGATAGATACGGAGCCGGGCGGCCTCGTCCTTCTCCACCCTGGCCAGGTCCAGGAGGCGGTCCACCGCGGGGTCGGAGAAGAAGGTGCGGTTCTCCATGCTGCCGCTGTGGAACAGGAGGTCCAGGAAGTTCTGAGGGTCCGGGTAGTCCGCTATCCAGCCGATCTCGAAGGCCTGGAAGATGCCTCTGTTCATATCCTGGAGGAAGGTGGCGAACTCCACCTGCTGGATCTCCACGGTCACCCCCAGGTTGTCTTTCCACTGCTGGATAATAGCATCGCTGGTGGGAGGCAGGGCAGCGCCCGTGCCTGGGATAGTGATGACGACACGGCCCAGGCCCTGGGCGCTGCCATACTTGGACTCCGCCAGGAGCTGTGTGGCCTTCGCGGGGTCGAACTCTAGGCCCTGGATATCCTGGGAGTAGCCGGGGATGCCCGGGGGCAGTATGCCCGCGGCGGGCTCCACCAGGTCCTTGAGCACCACGGAGACGATCTTCCTTTTGTCCACGGCGTAGTTAAAGGCCTGGCGTACCTTGACGTCGTCGAAGGGAGGCTTGCTGGTATTGAACCCGATGTAGCCCACGCTCAGCTCGTTGCCGGTCACAAGCTCCCTGTTCAGGGGGTTGGCCGGGTCCAGGGCCCGGTCAATATCGGTAAGGCCCACGCCGGAGACGTCGATCTCGTTGTTCTCGTACATGGTGATGGAGGAGCCGCCGCTGAGGATGAAGCGCACCCGCTCCAGCTTGGCGGGGCCCCGGTAGTAGGCGGGGTTCCGGGCCAGGACGAGGCGCTCCCCTGGGCGCCACTCCTGGAGCTTGAAAGGCCCGGTGCCGTTGGGCCGCGCCGTCCAGGCGGAGCCGGAGCGCACATTAGCCTCATCGAGGACAAAGGCCGTAGGGTAGGTCAGCTTGGCCAGGAAGTAGACCTTGGGGGCATCGATGGTGATACGCAGGGTGGAGTCGTCCAGGGCCTCCACGCCCCTCACCTCCCGGGCGCGGCCGTTGAGCTTGTCCTTGCAGCCCACGATGTCCCCCAGGTAGGTATCGGCGGTGGTGGAGAGGGTCCTGGGGTCGCAGGCCCGCTCGAAGGAGTACTTGAAGTCCTGGGCGGTGACCAGCTTGTTGTTGTGGAAGCGCACCCCGGGGCGCAGGCGGAAGGTGTAGGTAACGCCATCGGGCGAGTCCCAGGACTGGGCGATATCGGGGATGATCTGGAGCTCCCGGTCCAGGGTGACCAGGCCGGAGAAGACCTCGACGATATAGGTGGCCGAGTCCACGTCCCCCGCCAGGTGGGGGTCCAGGGTGGGCGGGTCCACGCCCAGCAAGCGAAGCTCTCCCGTGGTGGCAGCACTGGGAGAGGGGGTGCCCGGCGCCGGCGCGGGCCCTGGGGAAGCCCCACCACCCAGGCCAGCCAGCAGCCCGATGGCCAGCCCGGCAAAGACCAGGGCAAAGACCACCGCCAGGGCCACGACTACTAAGGCAAGGCGGCTACGCAACATGGCCTAAAGCTCCCCTTTCATACTAGGTTACACCAAGCTTCCAATTCTGTGTATAGTTCCCCGGCAGCCGTACGAGAGATCCTCTTATCCCTGAGGCATCTGTATTGCATTCGCAGCCCCTGGTCAAGCAGGGGCTACTCTACCACCTTCAGATGAAGCTCTCGCAGCTGCTCCTCAGCTACCGGAGAGGGAGCCTCCGTCATGGGGTCTGTGGCCATCTGGGTCTTGGGAAAGGCCATTACCTCCCGAATGGTGCTCTCCCCGGCCAGAATCATGGCCAGGCGGTCAATTCCCGGGGCGATGCCCCCGTGGGGTGGCGCCCCGAACTCCAGGGCCTCCAGCAGGTGTCCAAAGCGAGCCTGGGCCTCTTCCGGGCTGTAGCCCAGGATGCGCAGTACCCTCTCCTGGAGCTCCCGCCGGTGGATCCGGATGCTGCCGCTGGAGAGCTCGTAGCCGTTGCA
>JACPQK010000096.1 GCA_016190535.1 Chloroflexota bacterium
GGCTCCTTCAGGATGAACTTCACCGTGTAATTGTCCGGGGTCTCTATGCTCTCCACGCTTTCTTTGAGGACAGGCCCCAAGGCTAGACCAGCCACCATCTTTCGCTCCATGCTCCACTTCACGTCCTGGGATGTCAGCTCCCGTCCGTTCACCGGGGGCTTATTGTGGAACTTTATCCCCTTCCGCAACTTGAACACGTAGGTCCGGTCGCTGGGCATCTCCCAGCTCTCCGCCAGGTCCAGGGCAGGGGTGAGGTCGGTGGTGGCGTAGACCCCGCCGTAGGGAAGCTGCATGAGCTTGCTATACACAAAGCTCACCCACCAGTGGGGGGCGCTGGTAGTGGTATCGGGGTCCCAACCCACGCCCGCACTCGAGGCCAGGCGCACCTTCCCGCCAGACCTGGCCTGGGCCTGGGGAGCGGAGGTGGGAGTGGGAGCAGGGGTAGGTGACCCCAGGGGGACAGGGGTCGCTGTGGGGGTGAGGGTTGCCGACCCCTCGGGGACCGCGGTTGGCGTCGGCACTGCTGTCCCTTCGGAGGCTGTGGGGCCGCAGCCTGCCAGCAGCGCGACCACCAAGACAAGCGTCCCCCCAATCCCTGTAAGCCGCTGTTTCCGGTGCATCATGCTTGCCTCCTTTAGCGCTCTCGGGGTCTGGCATCCCCAGTATGCCTGACATGCCTGCATGAATAGTCTGCATATATCATGGCTGGAACCGTTTGTCAAGTAGGTGTATTGTCGGATTAAACACTAGTTACTGGAATAACATGATATTCATCGGCTGATATCTCGGAGAGACTCTTGGGGAGAATGCCAGGCAGCGATGGGCTGAGGTAAGGGCTGCCAAACCCTGCTCCATGCCCCATGTTCCAGAAGGTAACCTGCCGGATAGGGTGGGAGTGGGGTGGGGATAGCCCCGGCGGATGGTCATTGAGAAATTACAACGACATTGCATGCTATTCTGTCCGAACGGAGTGTCGGAGTCCGATGCTCTTGCTCGGACCGATGTTCCACTCGGAGAGGGAGTCCTTCAGGGGAAGGACGACCAAATCCACGTCCCCCCAAATTGAGGTATCGAGGTCGCTCTGGCGCGTAACGTCACTCTATTTGGCCCATGACCATCAGCCGGGGGCTTCATATCCCCTACTTCTGGATGGGGTGTTCCTAAACGGCCTGTGAGGAGTGGGCTTGCCCTGAACTTATAGCCGATTGTATACTCATTTCATCCAGACAATGACCACACGAGCCGCAGAGTTGCCCAAAGTGCTGGAGGAGGCCCTCGCCTACCTGCCCCGGGAGAGACTGGGGTTAGTAGCCGAGGCCTACGCCTTTGCCGCCCAGGTGCACCAGGGGCAGACCCGGCTATCGGGCACGCCCTTCCTGGAGCACCCCCAGGAGGCGGCCCTCATCCTGGCCGGGCTGCATCTGGACAGTGATACCCTGGCGGCAGCGCTGCTCCACGACTCCATTGAGGACGGGGGCGTCACCTTCGTGGAGCTGGAGTCGCGCTTTGGCCCCAAGGTGGCCAGCCTGGTAGATGGCGTCACCAAGCTCACCCGCGCCACCCCCTTCGGCACGGTAAAATCGGCGGCGCAGGAGGGCCCCAGGGGGCCTGGGGAAGCCGCCGTGGAGGCACAGGCCGAGACCCTGCGCAAAATGCTGGTGGCCATGGCCGAGGATATCCGGGTGGTACTGATCAAGTTGGCCGACAGGCTCCACAATATGCGCACTGTGCAGTCCCTCCCCCTGCCCCGGCGCCGGGAGTTCGCCCTGGAGACCCGGGAGATCTACGCCCCCCTGGCCCACCGTCTGGGTATGTGGGAGTTCAAATGGCAACTGGAGGACCTGACCTTCCGTGTCCTGGAGCCCGGCGAGTACCGGGAGGTGAGCCGGCTGGTAGCCACCGGCAGGCAGGTGCGGGAAGCCTACCTGACGCGGGCCATTGCCGTCCTGGAGGCAGAGTTCCAGCGTGCTGGGCTTCAGACGGAGGTCACCGGACGGCCCAAGCACCTCTACAGTATCTACCGGAAGATGCAGAAGTACGCTGAGCAGGGGAAGGACTTTGGCCAGATATACGACCTGCTGGCAGTGCGGGTGCTGGTAGACTCTGTCCCCCAGTGCTACAACGCGCTGGGGGTAGTCCACAGCATCTGGCACCCCTTGCCCGGCCAGTTCGATGACTATATCGCCAACCCTAAGGACAATGGCTATCAGTCCCTGCACACTACGGTCATGGCCCTGGAGGCTACCCCCCTGGAGATCCAGATCCGCACCAGGGCCATGCACCACGTTTCGGAGTTCGGGGTAGCCGCCCACTGGCGCTACAAGGAGGGCTCCCGCCCCAACGTGCACTTCGACCAGAAGATGAACTGGCTGCGGCAGCTTATCGACTGGCAGCGTAGCCTCAGCGGTGCCGAGTTCCTGGAGTCCATCAAGACGGACATCTTCCGGGACCAGGTCTTTGTCTACACCCCCAAGGGGGAGGTCAAGGAGCTTCCCGCAGGCTCCACCCCCGTCGACTTCGCTTACCGGGTCCATACGGAACTGGGCCACCGCTGTATGGGCGCTAAGGTCAACGGGCGGCTGGTCCCCCTGAGTTACCGCCTCCAGAACGGGGAGACGGTGGAGATCTCTGTATCCAAGGGGGAAAGGGGGCCCAGCCGGGACTGGCTGAACCCAGACCTGGGCTACGTGGTTACCTCCACCGCCCGCCAGCGTATCCGGGCCTGGTTCCGCCGCCAGGGTCGGGGGGAGAGCATCCAGCGGGGCCGGGAGCTACTTATCAAGGAGCTGAAGCGGCTGGGCATCGTTATGGAACTGGAACAGGTGGCGTCAGCGGTGGAATCAAGCCTGGACGACCTCCTGGCCAACCTGGGCTATGGCGACATCACCCTGCAGCAGGTAATCTCCCGGCTGGCTGTCCTGGAGGAGCGCCCCCGGGTAGCGGCCCCGCCGGTCCCTCCCCCTTCGGCCTCTGGCCTCCAGATAAGCGGGGTTACTGATCCCCTCACCCGGGTGGCCCAGTGCTGCCACCCGGTGCCCGGGGATGAGGTCATCGGGTTCGTCACCCGTAGCCGGGGGGTGAGCGTCCATCGCCGGAGCTGCCATAACATCCTCCACGAGGATGAGCCGGAGCGCTTGATCCCGGTGGTCTGGGGGCGCACTTCCCGTTTCTATCCTGTGGATGTGGAGCTGGTAGCCTGGGACCGGGTAGGGCTATTGCGGGACATCACCAGCGTTATCTCTGCAGAGAAGGTAAACATCGCGGGAGTGAACTCCGCGGCCTCGAAAGAGGGCTTATACACAGTGACCATTACAGTGGATATAATGGGCATCGAGCAGTTAAGCCGTCTCCTCTCCAAGCTGGAGAGTGTCCGGGGAGTGGTTCGGGTTGGCCGCAACGGCGAGGCCCGCCCACAGCCCCCGTCCAATTAAGCTACGTAGAAAGTAGGAGGCAACACTTTGGCCAAGAAACTGACCAGCGCCGAAAGGGCGGCCCGCCGGGACGAGAAGCACCGGCTGCGCAATCGCGCCGCACTGAGCGCTACCAGGACCTATGTGGAAAAGGCACGCCTGGCCCTGCTCCAGGGCCAAGACGCGGCCGGTGCCGAGCAGGCTACCCTGAAGGCCGTGCAGGCCCTGGACAAGGCCGTGGTTAAGGGCATCTACCACAAGAATACCGCCGCTCGTTACAAGTCACAACTGATGAGACAGCTCAGGACCCTCAAGGCTGGCCCAGCACCGGCTCAGTCTTGACAGCAGCCGCAAGCGGTGATATCTTAGAACAAAAGTTCGAGGGAGTTCTCCCATGGCGGTCCGAACGTCTGAGAAGCAACAGAAGATACTGGATTATCTCCAGCGCTTCCTGGAGGAGAAGGGCTACCCGCCGAGCATCCGCGAGATCCAGCGGGCCTGCCAGTTGAGCTCCACCTCCGTGGTGGAGTACCATCTGAGGGCCCTGGAACGGGCGGGCCTTATCCGGCGGGACCCCGATGTCTCCCGGGGGGTAGAGCTGCTGGACGGCACCAGGAGGCGAGCGGTGCCGGTGCCTGTGGTGGGCACCATCGCGGCCGGCCAGCCCATTGCGGTTCCCCATTCCGACACCTGGAGCAGCTCCTGGGTGGGGGAGACCGTTTTGGTAAATGCGGCCACGCTGAGAGGCCGGGGCGATGTCTTCGCCCTCCGGGTGAAGGGCCATTCCATGGTGGATGCCCTGATCAACGATGGCGACATCATTCTCATGCAGCCCACCGCCACAGCGCAGGATGGTGACATGGTCGCCGTCTGGCTCAAGGAGGAGGGAGAAGTCACCCTGAAGCGTTTCTACCGGGAGAAGGGGCGCATCCGCCTCCAGCCCGCCAACCCCCGGATGAGGCCCCTCTACACTAAAGAGGACAACGTGGAGGTCCAGGGCAAGGTGCTGGCCGTTCACAGAGATCTGGACTAGCGTATACTGGGGCATGATGCTCTTGGGCTCACGGTCCCCTCTTAACGATAGCCGCCGTGCCGTCGGCGGCGTAGTTGTTTTCTCCCGGAGTCCCTCGGAGAGCCTCCTGGGCGAGGCTAAATAGAGTGCCCCTCTGGCTGGTGGCCGTCCTCCTCAGCCTGGTGACCGCCGCTGCCAACATTGTGGGGGGCTGGATGGCGGTTTTCCAGCGCAGCCTTTCCCGGTCCACCATGGGGAATTTCCTGGGACTGGGGGGGGGCTTTATCCTGGCGGCCGCTATCTTCGAGCTCATCCCCGAGGTGCTGGAGATGGGCACCGGCTACGCGCTCTATATCATCATCGGCTTCCTGATCATCTTCGTCAGCGAACACCTCCTGGAGCAGTACCTGGATCGGCGGGCGCAGAACAACCCCAATGCCCACCGGCAGGCAGAGGTTATCCTCCACCCGGGCGTGGGCGCAGCCACCATCCTGGGCCTCAATATCCACGATTTCTTCGATGGCGTGGCCATCGGTGTGGGGTTTGTTACCAGCCCCAGCCTGGGGGTCCTTATGTTCCTGGCGGTGATCACCCACGAGGTAACCGCTGGCTTCTCCATCGCAGCGGTGAGCAGGGCTGCGGGGTTTGGCCGGGGGCTGGCCCTGGGGGCGGCAGTGGCCATCGGCCTGATCACCGTAGTGGGCACCGTCTTCGTCTTCGTGGTCGGAGAGCTCAGCCCTACCATGACGGGTGTACTCCTGGGCCTGGCTACGGGGACGTTTTTGCACGTGGGTGCCAGCGACCTCCTGCCCGCCGCTGCCCGCAGCCCCTCCCGGCTAGTGGTATTCTTTGTGTTCTTAGGGGTAGCCCTGTTCTATGCCTCCGAGCGACTCCTCGAGCTGGCGGGCATCTAGCACGCTGGCCCAGTTCCAGGAGATAGGCGGTGACCTTTTTCTGCGGGGGCTGGTCTCCTCCCACAGCGGCAACCTGAGCCTGCGTCAGGAGGGGCACATCCTTATCACCCGTCACGGCTCACGGCTGGGCCACCTCACGGACTCTGACCTGGTGAGGGTAGACCTGGAGGGGGAACTACCCCCTGTGCCCGCCCCCTCCATGGAGCTATCCCGCCACCGGGCCCTTTACCGAGCCACCTCCGCCAGGGCTGTCCTGCATGCCCACCCACCCCATGCTGTGGCCCTCTCCTTTCTGGGCGAGGAAATAGTCCCCCAAGACCTGGAGGGGGAATACCTGCTAGGGAGGGTGCCTGTGATGGCCCCTGAGAGTGAAGAGGGCCTGGGCGAGGCCTTACGTGGCTGCCCCATTGCTATGCTGCGAGGACACGGCAGCTTCGCGATAGGCCAGACCCTGGAGGAGGCCCTACAGTGGACCACCGCCCTGGAGGACAGCTCTCTGGTCCTCCTCTGGCTCCGGTTGCAGGGAAAGGGCTAACGAGGTCGCTTACCAACACCCCCGGCGGTAGCCGGGGGCATTATGTGCAATATCTCAGCCGAGATACCTTGCCCGCACCTCAGGGGCAGCCCTTGACATAACGATTATCCACGCACCAATGCCATTGGGGCACCACGAAACCCGAAAGCGGCCAGCCAATACCTACTCCCCTTGGGAGAAGGCAAAGATGAGGGGCCCTCACCGCAATCCTCTTCTAAAGGGAGAGGCGGTTGCCCCGGCGGCATTTTCTGGGCAATCCACGATTACGACCCCCTGGGGTTGTGCCGCTGGCCTCTCCAGCGTAGAATCTAGTCTGTTCTGGTTCCGATTATCGTTTTGGGGAGGAAGCATGGAGATCAAAGTCGTCCCCGGTGACATCGCTCAGACCCCCGTTCCCGCCGTCATCGTCAACCTTTTCGAGGGGGTAAAGCAGCCGGAGGGTGCCACCGGCGCGGTGGACCGGGCGCTGGGCGGAGCCATCAGCCAGCTCATCTCCGAGAGAGAGATAAAGGGGAAGCTCAACGAGGTGGCCCTGGTGCATACCTTGGGCCGCATCCCGGCAGCCCGGGTGGCCGTCGTCGGCCTGGGCAAACAGCCCGAGTTCAACTTGGACAGGGTGCGCCAGGTATCGGCCACGGCAGCTCGCTACCTGAAGGGCAAGGGTGTCACCCGGGCGGCCACCATCGTGCACGGCGCCGGTATCGGAGGCTTGGACCCCTCGGAGGCCGCCCGCGCCGTAGCAGAGGGCACCCTGCTGGGACTCTATAGCTTCCGAAAGCACAAGACCCCCGAGGAGGAGCAGGAGTTCCAGGAGCTCCTGCTGGTGGAGCGCGATGTGGGCCGTATCCCCTCTCTGGAGAAGGGGGTGGAGCTGGGTAGGGTGATGTCCCAGGCCACGAACCGGGCGCGGGACTGGGCGAATGAGCCCGCCAACGCCATGACACCCACCGACCTGGCGGAAGTGGCCCGCCAGGTCGCTCAGGACAATGGCCTGGAGATAGAGGTCCTGGAGAGAGAGCAGATGGTGGCCCTAGGCATGGGCGGCCTGCTGGGCGTGGCCCAGGGCAGCCATCAGCCTCCCAGGTTTATCGTGTTGCGCTACCGCTCCGATGTAACCCAACCCCATCTGGGACTCCTGGGCAAAGGCATCACCTTCGACTCCGGTGGCATTTCCCTGAAGCCCTCAGAAGGTATGGAGACGATGAA
>JACPQK010000098.1 GCA_016190535.1 Chloroflexota bacterium
CCAGACTGGAGGGAGCCGTGGTCCTCAGCGATAGAGACATAAAGGACGAAATAGCCCGGGGGCGCATCGCCATCGAGCCCCTGGACGCCGCCTGTATCCAGCCCGCCAGCGTGGACATCCACCTGGGCAACAGGTTCCGGGTCTTTCGCAACACCCGCCGCCCCTACATTGACGTGCGCCAGGACATGGAGGACCTCACCGAGCTGGTGGAGGTAGACTCCGAGCCTTTCATGCTGCACCCTGGCGAGTTCGTGCTCGGCGTCACCCGCGAGTCCGTAGCCCTGCCCGACGATATAGTGGCCCGGCTGGAGGGGAAGTCCTCCCTGGGGCGGCTGGGGCTCCTCATCCACTCCACGGCGGGCTTTGTGGACCCAGGCTGGCGGGGACACCTCACCCTGGAACTGAGCAATGTGTCCCGCCTGCCCATTACCCTTTTTGCGGGCATGCGCATCGGGCAGGTCTCCTTCCTCCGCCTCTCTTCGCCAGCGGAGCGGCTCTACGGTAGCGATGGCCTGGGCAGCAAGTACCAGGGGAACGAAGGCCCCACGCCCAGCCGCTACCATCTCGACTTCCCCAAGCCCTCGCGAGGCTGAGCGCCATGGACTACATGGCCCGGGCCCTGGGTCTGGCCCGCCAGGCCCTGGGGCGGGTAAGCCCCAATCCTGCTGTGGGCGCGGTGGTAGTCCGCGATGGCATCGCCATCGGGGAGGGCTGCACCCAGCCGCCACCAGGCCCCCACGCCGAGGCGGTGGCCCTGCAACAGGCCGGCGAGGCCGCGCGGGGAGCCAGTCTCTACGTCGCCCTGGAGCCCTGCGCCCACCAGGGGAGGACGAACCCCTGCACCCCGGCCATCATCAGGGCGGGCATCGCCGAGGTGCACATCGCCACCCTGGACCCCAACCCCCTGGTGAATGGGCGCGGCAAGGAGGCGCTGGAGGCAGCGGGCCTGCGGGTCCACCTCGGAGAGCATGAAGAGGAGGCCCGGGAGCTCAACGAGGCGTTCTTCAAGTACATCAGCACAGGTATCCCCTTCGTCACCGTCAAGTTTGCCATGAGCCTGGACGGCAAGCTGGCCACCCGTACCGGGGAGTCCCGCTGGATCAGTGGGGAAGCTTCCCGTCACCACGCCCACGAGCTGCGCCGGGTGGCTGATGCCATCCTGGTGGGGGTGAACACGGTGCTCGCCGACGACCCCCAGCTCACCGTACGTCTGGACGAAGAGGTGGTACGCCAGCCCCTCCGGGTAGTGGCCGATGGCCTGGCCCGGACGCCTCTCGGCGCCCGCCTGCTCCGGGAGCCGGGCAGGACCGCTATCGTCGTTACTCACCTGGCCGACGAGGAGAAGGTGACCGCGCTACGGCAGGCGGGCGCCGAAGTATGGCAGGCCCCCATCGTCAATGGCCTGGTAGATATGGGCTGGCTGCTGCGTACCCTGAGCCAGCGGGAGATAACCAGCGTGCTGGTGGAGGGCGGCGCTACTCTCCTGGGTTCTCTCTTCGACCGGGGGCTGGCCGACAAGGTGGTGGCCTATATTGCTCCTACCATTATCGGTGGCCGAGGGGCACCCCCAGCGGTGGGGGGCCTGGGGGTGGCCCACCTGCAACAGGCCCTGAGGCTGGAGCACCTCCACGTCGAGCGCCTGGATGCGGACATACTGGTGACAGGCTACCCAAGGAAAGGCTAGGGGGCATCGGCTCCGGGGCCTATTTTGGTGGCTGGACCAGGGGCAATGAGTGATGCCTAAGCTAGCCGCCAATGGCATTGAAATATCCCACTGGATACGGGGTGACGGGGAGCCTCTCCTCCTCATCCCCGGTGCTGGGGCCGACCACGTCATCTGGAACCTCCAGGTAGCCGAACTCCGCCGGGAGTACCGCTGCATCGTCTTCGACCCCCGGGGTACGGGCGGCACTGGCAAGGGCAGCGTATCCCCCTACACTACCCGCCTGCTGGCCGAGGACGCCGCCGCCCTGCTCCTGGCCCTGGGAGTCAACAAGGCCCATGTAGCCGGGCAGTCGCTAGGTGCGGCGGTGGCCCAGGAGCTGGCTCTGGCCTACCCCGGGCTGGTGCACACGCTGTCCCTTCACTCCCCGTGGGAGCGCACGGCCTCTTATCCCCACCTGCGCCGGCAGCTCGAGATGCGCCGTCATCTGCTGGAGATAGGAGACTGGCCCCTGGTAGTGGCCGCCAGCTCCCTGGCCCTGTTCTCTGCCCGCTTCATCAACGAACACGAGCCCCAGATACAGGAGTGGGAGCGGCTCCGGCTGAAGGACCCTCCAGCTCTGGACAGCCTGATCGAGCACTACAACGCCGCCCTGGGGCATAATGCCGCCGAGCGGCTTCCCTTTATCGGCTGTCCCACCCTCATCACCGCAGGCTCGAGGGACGTGGTGTGCCTCCCTGAGTACTCCCAGGCAGTACACAAGCTCATTTCCGGCTCGGAGCTGGTGGTGTTAGAGGGAGTGGGGCACCTCTCCAGTTTCGAGGCCCCAGCCCAGTTCAACCGGGTGCAGCTAGAGTTCCTGCGCCGCCATCCCATATAGGCTTGGCAGCAACAGGTGAATCCGGCGCTACTTCACCGGTCATTTAACTTCCGCTGGGGGCCGCCAGCGACGTTGGCGAGCATGGGGCGCAGCACCTTCTGACGGCTAGCCCAATCGAAGGCCCTAGGCCCTAGCTGCACGAGGAACGGGTTGGCAAATATGCTTACCAGGGCCCCGGTGATAAGCAGAGTGTACAGGCGTTCATCTATAATCTCCCGGGCCAACCCGAGGCCCGCCAGGATGAAGGACAGTTCCCCGACCTGGGCCAAATAGAGGCCCACCAGGACGGAGACCCGGGGCGGGTAGCCGAAAAGCCTGGTGACCAGGGTGACGAGCACAAATTTGCCAGCTATGACGAGGAGCACCGTGAGAGCTGCGCCTGGTAGCAGTTGTTCCAGTATCGCAGGGTTGAACAGCATGCCCACAGAGATGAAGAAGAAGATGCTGAAAAGGTCCCGGAATGGAACGAAGAGGGACTCGATCCGCTTGCTGAACTTGCCTTGCGAGATGGCCATTCCGGCCAGGAAAGCACCCACGGCAGCGGATACCCCCATAATTTGGGTGCCTATAGCGCTGCCCAAGGCAATGGAGATGGCTGCAAAGAGGAAGAGTTCGTTGGACCCTGTCCTGTTCACCCATTCGAGCAATCGGGGGATTACCCGCGTCCCCACCGAGAGGCTTGCTGCTAGCAGGAGAGCCACTTTTGCCAACGCCAGCAAAAGCCCCTGGGTCGAGAGGCCCGCGGGAGTAGCGATAGCAGGGAGGATGATGATAAGGGGTACTACCAGCAGGTCCTGCATCAGAGATATTGCTAGCGCTACACGTCCGTGTACGGCCCCAAGGTGCCCTCCGTCCAGCAGAAGTTTGACGGCGACCGTGGTACTGGAGATGGCCACCAGGGCACCGAAGAAAAAGGCTGAAACCCATCCTCCGCTAACGGAAAGGCCGATAAGGGCGCCCAGCCCTACGGTCAGTCCTACCTGGAGCAGGCCCCCCAGTAACCCGACCCTGTGGACCTTCCGAAGGCGGTCCAGGTGGACCTCAGTCCCCACTGCGAAAAGCAGGAACGCCACGCCCACCTCGGCTAGACTCCGGATCAGCGCAATGTCGCTTATGAATCCCGGCGTGTGGGGACCAACGGCGACCCCAGCCAGCAGGTAGCCCACAATAGTGGGCAGGTGAAGTCGGTGCGCTATATAGCCCATCAAAAGGGCGGCCACGATGGCGGCAAAGAAGTTAATGATGAAAGTGGAGTCGGCCACCGGGTTACTCCTGACTGGGGCCCGGAAAGAAAAGGTAGGCCCCGTTTCTCCTACATTGTAACCGGAGGCTGCCTCATTGCCCAGCCAGCAGGGGAGAAAGAAGGGAAGTGCAGCGGGTGGCCCCTCTGACGGGGGCCACCCAGAGGGTGCCCGGGTGCCCCCCAGCGGGCTCGCCCGCACCCACGATGGATTTCTGGTTTGGAGGGCAGACTGGTTGCCGCATATCCCTTCGCGGGACTGGGCTATGCCCAGCCC
>JACPQK010000099.1 GCA_016190535.1 Chloroflexota bacterium
TCCTGGCAGAGCCTGCCCCTTCTCTTCCGCTCAGGGCAAGCTCTGAGCCTGGCGAAGGATTCTTCGCGCCGCTCAGAATGACAGAAAACGGTGACTCCTCGACCTTTTGAGGCAAGGCCCCGCTGGTCTGTCCGCCTTGCGGACTCGGAGACCCCGCCGAGCGGAGGGCCGGAAACAGCCAGAGGTTGCTGGAGCTCCCACAAATAGAATCCTCCCCCCTTCCTGAGCAGGAAGAGGGGAGGGGATGGTCGGAAGGGTTTTTCAGCAGCCCGCTAGAGGACGCTGTCCCAGAGCCTGAGGGCAACCAGGAAGGCGAAGACAAAAAGCAGGGGAAGGACCACCAGGGAGAGGTTGCGGCTGAAAAGCCTGAGCTTGAGTCCACCACTGGTAGCCAGCTCCCTCATGACCAGGGCACCCACCAGGGTGAACACAGCCGCTACCGCCATAGATACGAATAGACCGGCGGTAGCAGAACTGCTTACTATGGTACTGACGGTGGTAGTTACTGTAGAGATCATCTTAAACCCTCAACCTATCAAGTGATTTTATTTTGTAACACACACCAGCAATTTTGTCAAGGGCCTCGTCCCGGCCATCTTCCCGCGAAACGAGCAGAAATCCGGGGCCGCAGATAGGCGAGTCTGGCCGGAGCCGCTTTGCCAGCTTCGGATGGTCTTACACGGTACCGAAGTTCGCGGGAAGTTCGCCAAGGGTCGTTCAGGAATGACCTCTTGTCCGGCGGAAAGGCCACAAGCCGCCTAGGCCCTGGGAAGGGCCTTCCCCCGTTCCCGGACCTCGGTCATCACCTGGGCGGCCTGGGGGCCCCGGACATGGTCCAGCCGGCGGATGCCCAGGGGGTCTATCACTTCCCGGATAAGCCGCACCTCCTCCTCGGTAGGAGTCTCCGTCTCGGGCACTGTCACGGGCACGGCCAGCTCGAAGCCGGTATTCTCCTGGACTTGCTGGACAATGACCCCGGTGTGCACGGAGGCCAGGCGCATGCGGTGGGTCGCTGGCTCGAAGTCCATGACCCCCAGGTTGGAGAAAACGAACCTGGGGTGGCCATACTTGATTTCCCCGGAAACTCGCTCGGGGACCCAGCCGGGTCCTGAGATGAAGTCCACGCAGGGCACAAAGGTACGTTTAATGTGATTGGTGACCACCCAGTTGATCTCCGGGCAGGAGGTGCAATTGTCAGGCATGCCCCGGGAGCCGATGAGAGCCACGCTAGGCCGGGACTTGTCCCCGATGAGGGATATGTTGGCATTGCCGTACTGGTCTATCTGGGCAGGGCTCATGAGCATGTACCAGCCGCCCCACATATCTATGATGAAGGTCTCCTCCACGCCTTTCTGGGCCTCGATGGCCTCCTCCCCTTTAAGGCGACCGGTAACTATGGAGGGGTGAGTCAGGCTGAGCACGCCTGTGCCCCGCAGGATGAGCCGAGGTGCGCGGGTGAGCTTGGCCAGGGTCAGAGCCGCCATGCCACAGAAGGTCACTGCCCCCGTCTGGTACTCGTCCTCGGGTTTGAAGAGCCGGGCCATGCGGGCGATAAGCTGCTCTTCCAGGGTGTAGTCCTTGGCGTAGGCCATCTCAGTTCCCCTCCCGGCTGAGCTGGATGAGCTTCTTGACACCGCCTACCTTCTCCAAATAGCTCTCCTGGCTCTCCAACCCGTAGACGTACTTCTCCAAATAGGCAGGGAAGCCCTGCGGGTCGGCAGCGTGC
The DNA here is from genome assembly GCA_016190535.1 of Chloroflexota bacterium. The sequence goes on from JACPQK010000099.1 coordinate 1,727, forward strand.
TCGGTGTACTCCCGCATGTGCTCCAGGTCTATGCCGTAGTCAGGGGGAGAGCGGGAGGGATGGGCGCCGAAGGGCACCTCCACCACTCCGGTCACGAAGGGACGCCAGATCTTCACCGTATGGGGCTGCTGGCCCAACTCCCCGACGCTCACTACGCGGTCGGCGCAGAGGAAGACTCCCTTGGCAGCCCTTACCATGACCCCGTCCATAGCCAGGGGTCCCAGGACCTGGCCATACCCCGAGGGATCAGCGGCGTTGACGTGGATGATGGCTACATCCAGGTCCAGGGCTGGCATAGCCACCAGTTTCTCACCCGTGTAGGGGGCCTCAATAACCTTGATGGAGGGGTTAACGGTAAGGATATCGGAGCCCAGGCCCGAGCGCACGGGGTAGAAGGGCAGCCGTTCCCCAGCGGCCCGCAGGCCCGCCAGGACCATGTACTCGGAGAGCTCCTGGAACTCGATAGCGCCCTCCTGCCGGGCCCGGCGGAAATTGTACTGGGCCATGCCCGGGATCTCGTCGTAAACGGCGAAGGGGAAGATGGCCTTTTTGACCTTCCCGGCACCGATGAGCATGTCCAGGTCCTGGCCGGCCATGCTCAGCACCGTCAGGTCCCTGAGGGGAGAGCGAACGATGGCCCTGACCGCCGCCATGGGCTTCCGGGTAGCCCCCCAGCCACCGATGCCCACTACCGAGCCGTCCTTGATCTGGGCCAGGATGTCCCCTAGACTGCCCCGCTTGTCTATGGCTTCAGGCATGCTCTCTCCTTTCCACAGCGAAAGGGGGGCATCGGAACAATGCCCCCCTTTCTCCATAGTCCTGCGCCGGATATCCCCATACCTCCTCCCGCCAAAGGCTAAAGCGATCTCAGGCGGTGCCTCGCCACGAGGGTAAGAAGGTCCTCCATCTCCAGGCTCTTGGCGCTCCCGTGCTCATCGCTATCAATGATGCGCTGCGCCAGGTCCCGGTAGACCTGTGCTTGAGAGGACTCCGGATAGGCCTCTACCACCGTCTTGTGCTCCATCTCGGCTTTGGAGACCAGGCCCGACCTGGGGATATGGGCCACCACGGGCACGCCCAGCACTCTAGCAAAGTCCTCCACCAGGTCCCTTGCCTCCGGGGCACCGTTCATGTTGTGGATAATACCGCCGAGGGCACAATCGGCCCCCTCTGCCACCAGCAGCTCAACAGCCTTGGCTACGTTGTTGGCGGCATACAAGGCATTGAGGTCACCGCTGGTGACCAGGTAGATGTCCCTGGCATAGCCCCGGCGCATGGGCTGCACGAAGCCTCCACAGGACACATCGCCCAGGACGTCATAGATGGTCAGGGTAACGCCCAGCCGATCAAAGATGCGGTACTGGGCCATCATGTCCAGGGCCACCGCCACGCCCTTGCCCGCACAGCCCACCCCCGGCCGAGGGGCACCGGCCTCGGCACACCAGATGCCGTTATAGCCCCGGACCAGCACCTTCTGCCAGGTCTCTTCGCTGATGCCCACGGTGCGCATCTCTTTAAGGATGGTGGGCAACATCCGGCCCCCCGACAGGTTCGCGGTAGAGTCCGATTTAGGGTCACAGCCTACCTGGAGCACCACATGTCCCAGGTGCGAGGCGGCGGCAGCAATATTGGAGGCGACGGTGGACTTACCGACCCCTCCCTTCCCATATATAGCGACCTGCTTGTTCTCAGCCATATAATACTAATCCTCGAGGGCGGGGGCTAAAGCTTCTTCTCCAGGAACACGAAGTCTCCGGGCCGAAAGCCGTGGGAACGGAAGAAGCCCACGGCTCCCTCTATCTCCCAGTTCACCACGCAGAACACCTGCGTCACGCCCGCCCGTTTGAAGTAGTCCAGGAGCTGCTCCAGCAGGCGGGAGGCAACTCCGCTGCGCTGCAGCTCCGGCCGCACGTTGACTCCCTCGATCCATCCCGTGCTTTCGGGGACGCCGTATTCCCAGCCCCGCACATCCCCCATAATGTAACCTGCCATCTCCTTTTTCTCGTCCTCCGCCAGCAGGCAGGACAGGGGATGGCGGTGGGCGAAATGGGCAAAGCGGTCCCTCCAGTAGGCCTCGCGGCGCTGGCCCGTCTGCCGGAAGTCCGCCTCGATGAAGCGGCCCAGGTCATCCTCCCGGATAGGCCGGATGTTGACCTTGAGCTTCTCTTCCGTATTCCAGCTCATGGCGGGCCTCCCCCAGACTTTTCAACAGCCGACTCTCCCGGAACGGGAAGGCTAATCCCATTATATGTAGCCAGCCTGAGAGGGGTCAAACAGCTCTTCACGTGCTAGCAGAAGCAGCGGCCGCAGCCAGAGGCCGGCCTACGGCCCGGGCCACCGTGGTCACCCGCTCCATGAGCTTCTCAAAGTTCTCAAAGGTGAGGGACTGGGCACCATCCTTGAGGGCGGTATCAGGAGTGGGGTGCACTTCAATGAGCAGGCCATCGGCCCCGGCAGCTACCGAGGCCAGGGCCAGGGGTGTCACCAGGTACCACTTCCCCGTGCCGTGGCTGGGGTCTGCGATTATGGGCAGATGGCTCACCTTCTCGATAAGGGGGACTGCGCTGATATCCATGGTGTTGCGGGTGTAGGTCTCGAAGGTGCGGATGCCCCGCTCGCAGAGCATGAGCTGGCGGTTGCCCTGGGAAAGGATATACTCCGCAGACAGTAGCCACTCCTGGATAGTGGAGGCAAGGCCGCGTTTCAGCATCACGGGCTTGCGGGTCCTGCCCACCTCATCCAGAAGGGCAAAGTTCTGCATGTTGCGGGCACCCACTTGCAGCACATCGGCATACTGGGCTACCGTCTCCACCTCCCCTGGGGCCATGACCTCGGTAATAATGGGGAGGCCCGTCTCCTTCCGCGCCAGGGCCAGGAGCTCCAGGCCCTTCTTCCCCATGCCTCGGAACTGGTAGGGAGAGGTGCTGGGCTTGTAGGCCCCCCCCCTCAGCATATGTGCACCCGCCGCCTTCACCGCCCGGGCAGTGGCCAGCACCTGCTCCTCGGACTCCACGGCACAGGGACCAGCCATCACCACCAGCTCTGGCCCCCCAATGGTGACAGGCCCCACCCGGACAATAGTATCCTCGGGCTGAAATTCGCGGCTGGAGAGCTTGTAGGGCTTGGAGATAGGGATAACCTCCTCCACCCCAGGGACCATCTCCAGCATTTCCTTAAGCTCCGGGTAGGTTGCCCCTACCACTCCAATAACGGTGCGCTCCACCCCCCGGCTGAGATGGCCCTCTAGCCCGGCCTGATGGATGCGTTCCAGGATACCCTGGATATCTCCCTCGTTGGAGTCTTTCCTCATCACCACAATCATCTGGATCACCACCTTTAGCTATGGACTATCTATCCCCCGAGAGCGGAGCACCTCAGCGCCCTTAAGATACACGTGCACCAGCTCTTGGGGAGCCTTGTCGGTATTCACTAACAGGAGAATGCGGAGACAGTGAGGTAGGCCGTTAGGAACGGCCATCTCATGGCAACAGAGGAGGGCCACCTCCCACCAGCCCATATCCTCCCGGGCCGCAGCCGCCGGGAATGCGGCATTGAGGTCCACCGTCGTGGTGAAAATGGCACAGGCCACATCCTGCGGCCCGATACCGTTGGCCGCCACCATTTGGCCCAGTAGCTCCCGGGTGGAGGCCCGGATCGCCCCCCGGGTATTAGCCTCCACAATAGTGGCTCCCCGGATTCCTCTACAGCGCGTGCTCGACCCCGACATAGACAAATTTAATCCCATTATACACACCCGCTATCCTTGAGGAAGGGGTAGCCTAACCGGACAAATAGCGGGGCTACGGCCCCCTAGCTACGAAGGAGGTTGCGGGCAATGACCATCCGGTGCACCTCCGAGGAACCTTCCCCCAGGCGGCGGATGCGCGCCTCCCGGTACCACCTCTCCAGGGGCAGCTCCTTGGAGACGCCGTAACCGCCGTGGACCTGGATAGCTCGGTCCACCACATGGCCCAGCACTTCACTGGAGAAGACCTTGGCGATGGAGGCCTCCTGCCGGCAGTCCTCGCCCCGGTCGGCCTTCCAGGCGCCATCCCAGGTGAGCCAGCGGGCGGCCCGGACCTCTATCTCCGAGTCGGCCAGCATCCACTGGATGGCCTGGCGCTGCGCCAAGGGCTGGCCGAAGGTGACCCTCTCCCTGGAGTGCCGGATAGCCAGGCGCAGGGCAGCGGCAGCCACCCCCACGTTAGCACCGGAATAGGGGAGACGCAGATGTCCTAGAAGGCCAGCCAGCAGGTCGAAGCCCCGCCCCTCCCCTCCCAGCAAGTTCACTTCGGGCACGGGGCAGTCCTGGAGGACAACCTCACTGGGGTACCAGGGCCGGATAACGGGGATAGGGCGCACCGTGAAACCGGGGTAGGACGTCTCCACGATGAAGCAGGAAATGCCGCTGCGCCCTGGGCCGCCAGTGCGGGCGAAGAGCACCCCCCACTGGGCTTCCTGGGCACCGGAGATGAACATCTTGGTGCCATTGAGCACCCAGCCCCTCTCCCTCCTCACCGCCCGGGTCTGAACGGCATTGGCGGGGTCGGAGCCGCCACTGGGCTCGGTTATGGCGAAGAAGGTGCGAGCAGCCTCCCGGACCGCCGGCACGGCATACCTCTGAATCTGGTCCGGAGTGCCTCGGAAGATGATGGGAGGGGGAAGGCGGCCAAAAGCGCCGTAGGCCGGGTTGTAGAGGCCGTTGCGGTGCTGGGCAGTCTCCTCGGCAACGACACACTGGGCAAAGAGGCCCAAGCCGCCACCGCCGTACTCCCTGGGGGCCCCCAGGCACCAGAGGCCAGCGGCCCTGGCCTTGCCAGCCAGGCGCTTCCAGTCGTCCAGGGGAATATCCACAGCCTCGGGGTCCATGCCCACCTCCAGAGGCAGCACCTCCTCCTGAACGAAGCGCCGCACAGTGGCCTGGAGCATGCGAAGCTCTTGGGGGAGCTGAAATCCGTCCATCTACACTTTCCCTTCTCCTAAGAGACAGGCCTACTAGCTATGACCCCCTGTCTTTCCAGGGCAGATACTTCCTCCAACGGCAGGCCCAGCAGCTCCTCCAGTGCCCAGCGGTTGTGCTCCCCAAAGGCAGGGGGGGGCCGACGTATGTCACCGGGGGTCCGGCTGGCCTTCCAGGGCAGGGCCGGGTAGAGGTGGGTGCCCGCCGCCGCGTGTTCGACGGGCTGGAAGAAGGCCCGGGACTGAAACTGCGGGTCGGCCACCATCTCCGCTATGGTGAGCACCGCGGCGGCGGGCACCCCGGCCCCCTGGAGCCGCCCCATAAGCTCGCGATGCTCGAAGCCCCTGGTCCATTCGGCCAGGTGCCTGTCTATCTCCTCTTGATAGCGGTGGCGGCCCAGAACGGTAGCAAAATGCCCGTCCTGTGCCCAGGCGGAGTCCCCCATGGCCTGGCGCAGGGCCAGCCACTCCGTATCGTCCCGGACGGCGATGGCAATCCACTGGTCCTGGCCCCGGCAGGGGTAGGCGCCATGGGGGGCATAGGCCGGATGTCGATTGCCCTGGCGCTGGGCCACCCGCCGGTTCATAGCGTAGTCCATGAGGGCCTCCCCCACCACCATGGCCAGGGACTCCCTCAGGGCGAGGTCAATATGCTGCCCTTGCCCCGTGCGATGGCGGTAGCGCAGCGCCGCCAGGATAGCGAAGGCAGCATGCAGCCCCCCTATAGGGTCACCATAGGCGATGCCCGTCTTCAAGGGGGGGCCATCGGAGTAGCCCGTCATGCTGGCCAGGCCCACCATGCCCTCCAGACCTGTGCCATAAGCCACGTAGTCCCGGTAGGAGCCGGTGAGGCCGAAGGCCGGCAGGGAGACCATAATGAGGTCGGGGCGGAGGCGGTTCAGCGTCTGGTAGTTCAGCCCAAAGTTGGGCATCACCCTGGGGCTGAAGTTCTCTATGACTACATCAGCCACTGTCACCAGATGCCGAAAGATGTCCTTGCCCTGCTCTTGGGACAGATCCAGGGAGATGGCCAGCTTGTTCCGGTTGAGCTCATTGTAATAGGCAAAGCGATTGTAGGGCTGTTCTCCCGGGTCCCTGTTGGGGTACATTATGTCCAGCCCCGGAGGCACCCGCGAGGGCCCTCGCCCCGGCCGCATGGTCGCCTCGATGCGGAGCACCTCCGCCCCCATGTCGGCCAGGAGCCTGGTGGTATAGGGGCCAGCATACACCTGGGTGAGGTCCAGGATGCGCACCCCCTCCAGGGCCAGGCCCATCAGATTACCCCCCTCCGGCGCAGGAGCGCCAGGTCCGCTGCCTCCAGGCCCAGCCAGCCACCATATACCTCCTGGTTGTGCTCCCCCAGGAGAGGCGCCCGGCCCGCCCGCCAGGGGGACTCCGGCATACGGAAAGGGGCACCGGGATTTGTAAGGAGGCCCGCCTCCGGATGCTCGGTCTGCACAAAAAAACCCCTGTCCCGGAACTGGGGGTCCCCTGCCACCTCCGCCATGTCCTGCACCAGGGAAAAGGGTATCCGCCAGAGCTGTCCCTGGTGGAAGATCTCCTCAGCAGCATGGCGCTGAAGGAAGGGCTGCATTTGGGCATCTATCTCGTCGGCCAGGCCTCTGGCCCCCACGTACTTGGGGTCCCGCAGGCCTGGGGCCTCCAGGAAATTACAAAAGGCCTCCCAATCGCCACCGGCATGGACAAAGATGTAGCCGCCCCGGCAGGGTAGGATGGTAGAAGGGTAAGCATAGTGATGGCGGGCACCGTTCCGCCCCCGTACATGGCCGGAGTAGCTATAGGTCAGGGCAGCCCCTTCGGTGAGGGAGGCCACCGCCTCCACGCAGGAGACGTCCAGGTGCTGGCCCAGGCCGCTAGCCTCCTGATAGAGGACCGCCCCCATGGTAGCCACCGCGGCATGGAGGCCCGCGATATACTCCGCCTGACTCCCCCCCACGCGTAGCGGCTCCCGGTCCGCCTCGCCGGTCATGTACATCAGGCCACCCAGGGCCCAGGCGATGAGGTCGCAGCCCTTCCACTCCCGGTAGGGGCCCGTCTGTCCAAAGTAGGTGACGGAGGTCATTACCAGTGCGGGGTTAGCCTGGACCAACGCTGCGTAGCCCAAGCCCAACCTGTCCAAATAGCCCGGCGGGAAGGACTCCACCAGCACCTGTGCCCTCTGGCCCAGTTTCCGCAGCAGGGCGGCTCCCGTCTCCGTCTCCGGGTCCAGGGTAATGCCCTGCTTGTTAGTGTTCAGGTAGAGGAAAAGGCCGCTCTTCTCCGGATGGGGGATGGCTCCAGGGAAAGGCCCGTCGCGGCGGGTGGGGTCTCCCTCCGGTGGCTCCACCTTGACCACCGTAGCCCCGAAGTCCGCCAGCAGCTTGGCACAGTAGGCACCGGCAATGCCGTTGGACAGGTCCAGGACCCGCAGCCCAGCAAGCGCCCCCTCCCGCTCGAGAGGAGAGGGCTGGGGTGAGGGTGTGCCCACCTCCTAGAGCTCCATCTCCCGCAAGGAAGCACTGAGGGCCAGGGGAGGCTCAGTGACCACCTGCACCTCCTCCGGGGTCACTCCGGGGGCCACCTCCTGGAGCAGGAGGCCGTCCGGAGTTACCTCGATGACGGCAAGGCTAGTGATGATGGTATCGACCACGCCCTTCCCCGTGATGGGGTAGCTGCACTCCCGCAGGATACGAGGCTCTCCCCCACGGGTGGTGTGCTCCATGGCTATGATAACCCGCTTAGCGCCATACACCAGGTCCATGGCCCCCCCAATGGAGCCTACCCCCCGCTGGGGCACCATCCAGTTGGCCAGGTCACCCTTTTCCGAGACCTGGAGACCGCCCAGGACAGTGAGGTCCATATGGCCCCCCCGGATCATGGCGAAGGAGTCTGCGCTGTGAAAGAAGCATCCTCCCGGTATCAGAGTCACGTACTGTCCCCCAGCGTTGACCAGGTCCGGGTCGATCTCCCCTTCCTCGGCGATATGGCCGTAGCCCAGCATGCCATTCTCCGCCTGGAGGATGACGGTGATATCCGGGGGTATGAAGTTGGCCACCAGGGTGGGTAGCCCGATGCCCAGGTTGACGTAGAACCCGTCCCTAAGCTCCCGGGCCACCCGCAGGGCGATGAGCTCCCGGCTAAGCCCTTTCGATTCTGGCAACAGCCCACCCCTTTACCTTAATCCGTGGATTCCTACCCACCCCGATGCACCGGGGTGGGTATAGTAGGGGCAGTTCATGGACTGCCCCTACTTCAGCTTCGGTCTCTATCAGGAATCCACGGTTTACGGCCTTTACCCCTCACCCACCTGGGCGCCGCTCGGAATACTCCAGACACGGCCGGCGGGGATAGGGCATGTGGGGGAACTGGTTCTCCGGGCGGGGAGGGCAATACTTCACACATACCGGCTCCCCACCACAGAGGTCACATTTGAGCACCTCTCCCCCTGGCCCCACCCACATGGCCTTGAAGGGGCAGGCCTCCACACAGGCCAGGCACCGGGTGCACTTGTCAGTGTTCACCACCACCGCGCCCGTTGCGGCGTCCAGGGACATAGCCTGGGGCACGGGGCAGGCCCGCTGGCAGAGAGGCACCTTGCAGTGCCGGCAGATTATGGGCTTGCTCATCCCGTCCTTGGAAGAGCGCAGCACCCGTATCCGGGCCAGGTAGGGGTTTACTATACCCGTCTTCTGCAAGGAGCAGACCAGCTCACATATCCTGCAGCCGGTACACAGGTCATTTAACGTCCGGAAAACCTTTGCTTGGGCCATAGCTACCTCCGCTAAAAAGCACGAGGAAGGCGGCCTTCCCCCCGCTCCCCTTGCGAGGCGCTATCGTAGCACCTAGCCCAGGCCCAGTCAAGCTCACCAACGGAGGGCAGGCCGCCGCCCCAGCCTCGCGCTAACAGGTGTATGTTACGGGTTTCACTAATCATCAGAGTATCAGCCGAGTTAAGCCTGATTATCCCCATTGACACATCGTAATCCGCCAATAACCCCCCTTGACAAACGGGTCCGATTACAGTATACATAGAACATCCTTATCAGGGCATAGGGTTCGTTGCCTATTTGTACCTTTCGGGGGGTGTCCCTCTGGCAGACAAGGTTATAACCACGGAAGTCCTGGTGCTAGGTGGCGGTCTCGCCGGCTGCATGGCTGCCATCAGGGCCCGGGAGCAGGGGGCCAAGGTTACCCTGGTGGACAAGGCTGCCATCGAGAGGAGCGGCGAGGCAGGACAGGGGAGCTTCTTCTACAGCTCATACTTCGACACCGGGGAGCCCTGGGACACCGCCGAGAGGTACAGGCAGTGGTGGCAGGACGTGCGGCATGGGCTGGTGGACATGAGGGTAGTGGATGCCCTGGTGATCCGGAACCAGCCCGTGGTGCAGCGCTACCTGGAGAACATGGGTATCTCCCTCAAGGACCCCAGGGTAGGCCGCTACTCCTCCCTGAGCCGCAGCCCCCTCACCCGCAGCGTGGAGCACCCCAGGTTCTTCTTCCGGGGGGAGAAGGTCAAGCCCATCCTGGCCGCGAGGGTGCGGGAGTTGGGTGCCCAGGTCATCGAGCGGGTGCAGGTCACCAGCCTGCTCACCGACGATGGCAGGGTAGTGGGCGCCACCGGCTTCCACAACAGAGACGGGGACTTCTACTCCTTTACGGCCAAGACCGTAGTGCTGGCCCTGGGCTCGGCGGAAAGGTCCTACCCCACACCCAACCACAACCCCTTCAACAACTACCGTAAGCCATGGCATGCGGGCACCGGCCATGCCATAGCCTTCAAGGCGGGGGCGGAGTTGGCCTCGCTGGAGTTTGCCGGGGTGGCCTTCGTGGGCAGGTGGATACCGGGGGTAGTGCAATGTACCCTGGCGGAGGCCGGGGCACGCCTGGTCAATGGCCTGGGGGAACCCCTGGTGGAGAGGCCGGACCGGCCCGGAGAGTGGGGCCTGGGCACCGGCATCACCTACGCAGCCTTCCGGGAGCTCATCGCTGGCCGCGGGCCCATCTATCTGGACGCCCGGAACATATCCCGGGAGAAGGTACAGCAGGCGATCCAGGCGCAGAAGGACAGCCGCTTCTGGGATATCCCCCTGGCCATGGAGTACCTGGAGCGCACCGGCCTGGACATGAGCGGTGGGCTAGTGGAGATGACCCCCATCCTCGCCACCAGCAACTGCTCTGGCTCCCCCAGGGGGGTGGTGATAGACGAGGGGTGCCGCACCTGCGTGGAGGGTCTCTATGTGGCGGGCGACCTGGCCAACGCCAGTGACGCCGTCTCCGGGGCGCTCACCTCGGGCTATGTAGCTGGATACGAAGCGGCCCAGCAGGCAGCAGCCACGGGGTACAGTGAGCCTGACGAGCTCCAGACCAAAGAGGAGCGGGAGAGGGTCTTTGCCCCCCTTCGCCGCAAAGACGGCTTGAAATGGGACGAGTTCGAAGGTGCCCTGCGTCGCGTAATGACGGACCACGTGGGCATCTCCCGTACCGCGTTGGGCCTGAGAAGCGCCCTGAACGAGCTCAAGGCGGCGGACGAGTCCGGGCAGGAGCTCAGCGCCAGCAATCTCCATGAGCTGATGAGGACCCACGAAGTGCTGGACACACTGCTGCTGGACCGGATGATAGCTACCGCCGCCCTGGAACGGACCGAGAGCCGCAGGGGCTTCGTGATCAGCCACCACCGGGCGGACTACCCCCAGCAGGACGATGCCCGCTGGTGGGGTGTGGCCATGATAGTGAAGAAAAACGGCGAAGGGATGACGGCCTCCCCGCGCCGCATGAATAGCCTGAAGGAGTAGGCGAAAGGAGGATTGGCTGGCCACAGTAGATAGAGCAGTAGCTAGTTAGAGGTCGCATTGCATCACAAAAAGGGAGGGACCGATGTCTCAATCAGAATTCCGACCAGTCAAAGGTCTCAGCAAGGTTAAGTCCGACCTGAGAATTTCTATAGGCCGGGGGAGGGACGTCTTCCAGCAAGCCGAGGATATCCGGAGCCAGGGGGTAATCTTCACCCCGTACAACATGAGGACCACCGTGCTCCGGGGACTGGAAGTAGGCTATGAACCGGATGCCGGCGTGGTGCCCGAGAACCCCGAGGTCGTTTTCGGGGTAGGCTGCGCGGACCACTGCGAGGCCTTTGCCCTGCACTCCACGGGGAGACTATTCCGCAAGCTGGGCATTCAGTACAGCTTCCTGGAAAAGCAGCTCTGCTGTGGTGCCCCCCTGCTCTTCCAGGTGCTCACCGAAGGACAGGACCGGGAGGCCATGGACGGCTTTGCCCGCGAGTTTGCCGAGACCAACCTTATGGCCGCCGGAGGTTTGGGGGCCAACAAGCTGGCTTACGCCTGCGTCTGGTGTGTCTATCTGGCCAAGCGTTTCTTTGATAACGCCGAAGTCCGCCCCATGTACATCAACGACCTCATGGTGGAGCGACTGGAAGGCGTGCCCTTGAAGCTGCCCGCAAAGCGGACCGTGGGCTACTTTGCTGGCTGTCCCCACCGCCGCCAGGTGTTCGACCCCAAGGAAATTGTGGACTATGACTGGACTTCCTACCGGAACCTGCTGGCCCGGGTGGAGGGCCTGGAGCTGGTAGATATACCCAGGTACTGCTGCTCCATTCCAAATGGGCGGAGATACATTATTGACTGGGCGAAGAAGCGGGGGCTGGATACTATCGTGACGTCCTGCACCAACTGCTACCGGATGTTGCGCTTCCGCGGGGTAGAGCTGCTCTACATCTCCGACATCCTGCTAGAAGCCATGGGGCAGCAGGGCGCGGCAACCAGGGACAACCGCTTCTTTATAGAGGAGCCTGTCCTGGCGGGGCAGAGTCCCAGTAAGCTGTCGAGAGGCGCTCCCTGCTAGAAGCCAGGACCCCCTTGAGAGATTGTGGACCAGGCTCTTGCCTCACCAGAGGCAGGAAAGTTAAGGCTGAGCAAAAACAAATAATGAACAGGAGGCTACTATGGGAAAGCTTAGCGAAGAGGTGAAGAAGGCTGTTAGCGAGATCCATCCCGGGCTGATTGCCACCTCCAGCCGGGGTGGTCTGCCCAACGTGTCTGCCAAAGGCTCCTTCCGGGTATGGGACGATGATCACGTGGTCTTTGCGGAGATCAACTCCCCCCGTACCCTGCGGAACCTGCAAGGGAACAACCAGATCTCCATCATGGTGCTGGACCCGGCCACCCGCCACGGCGCTCGCATCTGGGGCCGGGCCGAGATCAAAAGATCGGGCGAGGTGTTCGACAAGCTTTCCGCCGAATATGCCCCGCGGAACATCACCGTGAAAAACGCAGTTATTGTCACTGTGGACGAGGCGGTGGCCTTTTAGCCCGGAAGACTTCTTCCCTGTGACTGGCAAGACCGGCGTGTAGGGGATACAGTTTTGAGGACCTGTGCGGGCGGGCCGCTGGAGATGGGGTCTCCGTGAGCGGCCCTTCCCCCCAGGAGAGGTACACGTATCAGCATAACGGCTCAGAGGAATGAGGGAATGGCACTGAGGATCACCGAGGCCTGCACCACCTGCCACGCTTGCGAATGGGCCTGTGACGTTGACCATGCCATCACCATGCACCAGGCAGGCAAGTTTGCCACAATGATGATGATGAGTGCGGAGGCATGCAAGGCCTGCGGGCTCTGTCGCTGGCAAGATAACGTCGACGTCAGCACGGGAATGCTCGAAGACCTCAGCACCAGGGGAAGGTACTATATCGACCCGGACAAGTGTACCGAGTGCGTGGGCAGCTATGGTTCGCCCCGCTGCCTGGAGGTCTGCCCCGAGGAAGCCATCGTCAAGGACCCGCATCACGCGGAAACTAGAGAGCAGCTCCTGGCCAAGTGGCACCGGCTGCACCCGGAACGGGAGCCGGTGGCGGGCACCTATTGACATACTCTCAGGCCCTTGATAAAAGGTAGTTCAAGAATAAAACAGGGAGGAACAAGGTTGTTTTGGAGCACCCCATGCTGATGGTCATAAACAAATTATGTTGACATTTTGCGAACCCCCCCTCTGGCTCCCCATCTTAGGCTTAAGAGGGGGAGAAGGGGGAAAGAGTTCAGGGGGGCACCCCCTGAATCCCCCTGCCGGGGGAAAATCCCCTGGCAACCCTAGGAAGGTGCAGGAAACCTCCGGTTCCCTGCTGGGGGTTTGGGGGTTCCCCCCAGTAATTTTTTCTTTCCCCCTCTCCTGGAGGAGAGGGGGACCAAGGGGGTGAGGTATCGAGGTCAGTGGGGCGATTAATGTCACTTTATTTAATCGATGACCATAAGCATGGGGCTTGAAGACCCCGGCTTCAGCCGGGGGTATTGGAGAACGACCGGGAGGGATAAGCAAATGGCAAGGAAGATAACGGATGCCTGTGATGACTGTGGCGCTTGCGAGTGGGAGTGTGATGTTAACCACGCCATCACCGAGGTGCTCAAGCCTGTGCACGAGCCTACGGTCTACCTGATTGACCCTGACAAGTGCACAGAGTGCGTGGGGAACTATAAGGTCGCTCGCTGTGCCGCGGTGTGCCCGGTGGGTGCCATCATCAAGGACCCCGAACACCGCGAGACCAAGAAGCAGCTCCTGGCCAAGTGGTACAGCCTCCATCCGGGACAGCAGCCCGTAGCGGGCACCTATTGACCACGTCGCGCTGTGCCGCAGGCGCAGGCCCACATCCTCGCGGGGACACCCAGCAGGACTGCGTCCCGTTGGCCCGGGAATAAGCTGGAGGGGCGAGCCAGGGGAAACAGTGCGGGTAGAAGGCAAGCTAAGCAACTTGAAGTAACAATAGGGAGGTTTGAACTATGGCAGACAAGGTAGTTACCACAGATGTCCTGGTCCTGGGTGGTGGTCTGGCAGGCTGCATGGCGGCCATACGGGCCCGGGAGCAGGGTGCCAAGGTTACCCTGGTGGACAAGGCAGCCATCAAGAGGAGTGGAGATGGAGGTAGCGGGGTCTTCTTCTACACCTCCTACTTCAACTCGGGGCCTGCCTGGGACACCGCCGAGAGGTACAGGAACTGGTGGCGGGATATCCGGCACGGGCTGGTGGACATGAAGGTGGTGGATGAGCTGGTGATAAAGAACCAGCCCATCGTGCAAGCCTATGTGGAGAAGATGGGTATCTCCCTGAAGGACCCCAGGGCCGGCCGTGCTAGCCGCTTGAGCCGGGGCACCCAGTTGGAGCAATCAGCTATAGCCAGGGAACACCCCCGGTTCTTCTTCAACGGGGAGAACATCAAGATCGTCCTCTCCGACCGGGTGCGCGAGCTGGGAGCGGAGGTCATCGAGAAGGTGCACGTCACCAGCCTGCTCACCGAGGATGGCCGGGTGGTGGGCGCTACCGGCTTCCACAACCGGGACGGCGACTTCTACACCTTCAAGGCCAAGACGGTGATCGTGGCCATGGGGTCCTCGGTCAGGGTGTACCCCACCCCCAACGGCAACCACTTCAACAACTACCACCGGCCCTGGCATGCCGGCACCGGCATCGCCATCATCCACAAGGCAGGGGCCGAGGTAGTCAACTTCGAGTTCATCAACCCTAACTTCGCCGGCAGATGGCTTACCGGTGTAGTGACGGCCACCGTACAGCAGGCGGGGGCCCGCTTTATCAACGGACTGGGAGAGCCCATCGTGGAGAGGACCGACCTCCCCGGGGAATGGGGCGTGGGCAACGGCATGACCTACGCTTGCTACCGGGAGCTCAATGCTGGCCGGGGGCCCATCTATCTCGACACCCGGAACATATCCCCGGAGCAGATCAAAGAGTCCATTAAGGAGCAGACGGGGCGCCGGTTCATGGACATGCCCCTGGCCCCGGAGTACCTGGAGCGCACGGCGGTGGAGCTGAGCGGGGGCCTTATCGAGTTGACCCCCTACCTGGTGACCAACAGGTGCTCGGGACACGCCAAGGGGACCCTGGTGAATGAGAAGTGCCAGTCCTCCGTAACCGGTCTCTATGCCATAGGGGACTGCTGCACCGCCAGCGACTCGGTCTCCGGTTGCATGACCACAGGCTACGTGGCCGGCTTCGAGGCCGCCCGCCAGGCAGCTAGCATGAGTCTGGAAGAGCCTGACGAAGTACAGATCAAGGAGGAAAAGGAGAGGGTATTCGCCCCCTTGCATCGAAAAGGCGGCACGAACTGGCTAGAGTTCGAGGACAACCTCCAGAGAATAATGATCGAGCATGTGGGCATCTCCCGGACGCAGTTGGGCCTCAAGAGCGCCCAGGCCCAGTTCGCCGCGGCCCAGGATTCGGTACCGGGGCTGAGCGCCGACAACCTCCACGACCTGATGAGGGTCCATGAGGCCATAGACACCCTGACCTTCGATCAGATCATGACCACCGCCGCCCTGGAGAGGACGGAGACCCGGATGGGCGGCATGATGCACCACCACCGGGCGGACTACCCCCAGCAGGACGATGACAACTGGTGGGGCGTGGCGGTCCCGGTGAAGAGCGAGGGCGGTGAGATGACCGCCACCCGCCGGCGCCTCAACCCCCTGTCCATCAGGCCGAATAAGAGCCGAGAGGAAGTAATGGAGGAGATATGCCCCCAGTAGTAGACCCCGAGAAGTGCACCCTGTGCGGCATCTGCGAGGATGTATGCCCGGGAGACCTCCTCTTCGTGGAGAAAGACCCCAAGACCATAGTGCGCTATCCTGACGAGTGCAACCACTGCGGCATCTGCGAGGTGGACTGCCCGGAGGACGCCATCGTAGTCAACTTCCCCAAAGACCTGCAGCAGCCGGTACTCCGCCTCCAGTAGCTTGGGGACATACCAGCGGGGAAGACCGTTTGGGGCCTTCCCCGCTGGTTCCATAAGGCGACGAGCATAGAGGTCGGCCAGAGCCTAAGGAAGTAGCTGGTAGCCCAGGGGAAAACAACACCGAAGGAGAAGAAGCCAATGCTCAGAGTGCGAAGGTTGACAGCACTGGCAGGAATCCTGGTACTGCTCCTGGCGGCCTGTGGCCCGGCGGCCACGCCCACTCCCACCGCCCCGCCCCAGCCCACGGCTACTCCCGCAACAGTGCCCCCTGGGCAGACTACCCCCACTCCCACCAGGGTCTCGCCCACGGCTACTCCCCTGCCCGGCCCCACTCCCTCCGTAAGGACGGGGGGCAAACTGAAGCCAAATGCATTATCAGGCCCTGTAACTTTGGACCCCCACGCCATAACCTCGGGGACCACAGAGGTCAACCAGATATTCGATAGCCTGGTCAGGATGGACGCCCAGCAACGCTTTATGCCTGGCCTGGCTGAGTCCTGGGATGCCCCAGACCCCACCACCCTAGTCCTTAAGCTGCGCAAGGGGGTCAAATTCCATGACGGCAGCCCCTTCAACGCCCAGGTGGCCAAGTGGAACTTCGACCGCATCTTCAATCCTGAGACGGTGTCCCCCACCGCCAGGATTTCCCTGGCACCTGTGGACACGGTAGAGGTGCTGGACGACTACACCCTCCGGCTGAAGCTCAAGAGGCCTGCCTCAGACCTCGTGTACCACCTGGCCACAGGGATAATATCCATGATGACCCCTACGGCGGTGGCCAAGTGGGGCAAGGAGGTGGGCGCCCACCCGGTGGGGACCGGGGCCTTTATCTTCCAGGACTGGCTCCCTGACCGCAGCCTCAAAGTGAAGAGAAACCCCCAATACTGGGACCAGCCGCTACCTTATGTGGACGAGATCGAGTCGATATTCACGGTAGACCCATCGGTCATCATGGCCTCCCTGCTTACCGGCCTCATGGATCTAGCGCGAATTAGCGAGCCCGAGCACGTAGAAAAACTGGAGAAAACGACCGGGTTTACCGTCCAATCTATCCCTGGGCAGGCAACCTGGGGCCTGTACTTCAATCACCTTAAAGCTCCCATGAACAACCCGGACTTCCGCAAGGCCCTGGACCTGGCCCTGGACCGGGAGGGCATGGTCAAGGGCCTCCTCCTTGGCCGGGGGGGCCCCGCCACCAGCATACTCTCCCCGGCCTTCGCCGAGCACAACGCCAACCTGCCAGTGACCAAACGGGATGTGGCCAGGGCCAAGGAACTGCTGGCCAGGTCTGGCTACAAAGGTGAAGGTATTGACTTCGGCTGCTGGCCTTCTATTGCTATCGGGCCCAAAATATGTGAAGCCATGCAGGCCCAGTTCAAGGAGATCGGCCTGAACGCGCAGATCACCATGCACGCCGCGGCGGCCTATGCTGCCGTCTTAGGCCAATTGAAATACGATATATCCGTTCTCTATACCCCCCTTATGCCTCTGGAGCAGAGGGTCACCGCCATGTACGACAGGCAGGGAAGACTAAACTCTGGGCGCTTTGGCGACTCCCCAGTAGCCCGCAAGCTCGAGGAGTTGATAGTGCAGATCAGCATGACCTACGACTTCGATACCCGCAAGCGCCTCTTCGACGAGCTACAGAAAGTGCACTTCGATAACGTAATGGACCTTTACGCCATGTACTACCCCGAATCATGGGGGGTGCGGGCAAGGGTGCAGAACTTCCAGGCGCGCCCGGGTACTGGCATGTGGTACCACGACGTGTGGTTGAAGGAATAACGCAAGCCCGCTAGGCCGGAGAGTTAGCGAACAGGAGATGAAGAAGGTCA
>JACPQK010000100.1 GCA_016190535.1 Chloroflexota bacterium
CTTGACTACCAGGTCATTGTGGGTCTCATAGATATCCAAGGGCAACTCCCCGGCATATCCCCAGAGGTCCGGCGCCAGCCGGGGGAAGGAATCCTCCCAAAGACGGTCCATGGCCTCCCTCACCCGGGCCAGTTCCTGGAACGGGCTCCAACGCACTATCGCCATATAGCACCACCTCCTCTTAAGTCTCTTCGCTTCTCATCCCCACCACTTCCAGGAGTAAGTATAGAAAAACTTGAGTAGTTTCGTCAAGAGTACTCTCTTGATTCCTGCGTATTCCTTTCGCTGATATATCATAAATATTGACATGAACACATCAGCCGGTCATAATGAAGGGCAGGTGGATACAGCTATGGCAAACAAGGACTACTACGCCCTTCTGGGAGTACTCCGGGATGCCTCGGACAAGGAGATAAAGCAGGCCTATCGTCGTCTGGCCCGGCAGTACCACCCGGACGTCAACCCAGGGAAGAAGGAGGCCGAGGCCAAGTTCAAGGAGATAAACCAGGCCTACGAGGTGCTCTCCGATCCTGAGAAGCGGCGCAAGTATGACCGGTTCGGGGAGGCCTGGCAGCAGGCCGAGCAGTTTGCCTCGCCCAGCGGCTTCCGCTGGGAGCGCCGGACCAGCCCGGGCCAGGATTCTGGCGGATTTGGGGACTCCCGTATCGAGGAGATACTAGAAGAGATGATGGGCGGCAGCCCCTTCGGGGCCCGGACCGCCCGTCGTCCGCACAAAGGGCAAGACCTGGAGTATCCGGTAGAGATCTCCCTGGAGGAGGCCTCCACCGGCGCTACCAGACTCCTGGAGTTGGAGGGCAGCCGCCCCCGGCGACTGGAGGTAAAGATACCCGCCGGCGTAGATACAGGAGCCCGGGTCCGTATCGCCGGAGAGGGCACGCCGGGGATGCTTGGCGGACCCAACGGCGACCTTTACCTGCTTGTCACCGTCCACCCCCATCCCCTCTTCGAACGGAAGGGGCCAGACCTGTATGTGGAGGTCCCGGTACCCCTGGTGGACGCCCTGCTGGGGGGCGAGGTGAAGGTACCCACTCTCAAGGGGCAGGTGATGCTCAAGGTTCCCCCGGAGACCCAGAACGGCAAGGCCTTCCGCCTGGCCGGTCAGGGCATGCCCCACCTGGGAAAAGGCCAGCGGGGGGACCTCTACGCCAGGGTCAGGGCGGTGCTGCCCACAGAGCTTACCCCCAAAGAGAAAGAGGTCCTGGAGGTACTGCGGCGCAGGGATCCGGGGCATGACCAAGGAGACAAGAGATGAGAGAGAACGTTTACAGTGAGGAACCCCTGGATGCCTATTCCCGGGCGGTGACCAACGCTGCAGAAGTAGTGGGGCCTTCCGTGGTCAAGGTCGAAGCTTTACAGGGACATGGCTTTCCCGGATGGGGAGGCTCCCCCTGGGTGAGCATTGGCTCGGGCCTCATCTTCGAGTCCCAGGGCCGAGTGCTGACCAACCATCACGTGGCCCAGCATGGCCGCTCCCTGCGGGTATCCCTGGTGGACGGGCGTAGCTTCCCCGCCCGGGTGGAGTTCTATGAGCCTCGCGCCGACCTGGCGGTGCTCCGGGTGGACGCCTCGGCCCTGCCTGCCGCCCAGTTCAGCACTACTCCCTTGCGGGCCGGCCAGTTGGTCATCGCCGTGGGCAACCCTTTCGGCCTGGGGTGGACCGTTACCGCGGGGGTGGTCAGCGCCCTGGGGCGCACCCTGGAGGGTCCCGGCTACCGGCTGGAGGACCTGATCCAGACCGACACCCCCATAAACCCGGGCAATTCCGGAGGCCCCCTGGTGATAGCCTCCGGCAAGGTGGTGGGTATCACCACGGCGGTGATGCCCCACGCCCAGGGCATGGGCTTTGCCGTGCCCGCATCCACGATATTGGCCCTGCTCAACGCCATACCAGCCGGTGTCCGGGAGAGCGCCTGGCTGGGGGTGGCAGCGGTACGTAGCCCCATAGACGATGAGTTGGTCCGCTCCCTGAGTCTGCCCAAGCGCCAGGGGGCGTTGCTCACCCGGGTGGAACCCCGTAGCCCTGCCCATCAAGCTGGGCTCCAGACCATGGACACGGTGGTGGCGGTGGACGGTCAGCCTGTAGGTGGCGCGGACGACCTTCAGGTTATCCTGGCCAGCCACCAACCAGGGGACAAAGTACAGCTAGTTTTGCTGCGAGAGGGACAGCTCCATAAGGTAGCCGCAGTGCTTAGCCGCTGGTCATCGCCGGCGGAGGTGTGAGCCATGAGGGAGAACGAACGTAGAGAGCCTGGCGAGGAGCCCTGTTACGTCATCAGCGTGGCCGCCCGCCTGGTAGAGATAAATATTCATACCCTTCGCTACTACGAGCGGATGGGCCTGCTGACCCCCAGCCGTTCCCAGGGCCATCGGCGACTGTACTCCGCCCGAGATATCGAACGGCTGCTCCGGATCAAGACCCTGGTCGTTGACCTGGGGGTAAACCTGGCCGGGGTGGAGGTCATCCTCCGCCTCACGGAACGCATGGCCGAAATGGAGGCGGAAATGGACCGGCTTCAGGCTGAGATCCAGCGCCTGGCCGAAGAGACCTAGTGTGGTGTCCCCGAAGTTCGACGATAATGTCATTGCGAGGCCCGATGGTTCGAGGTCCTCATCACAGGCTCCGGAGGGCCGTGGCAATCTGGTGGCGGAGTCTACCC
>JACPQK010000105.1 GCA_016190535.1 Chloroflexota bacterium
TGTAGCGGTCGGTGTGGTAGTTCAGGGGCGCTCCGAAACGGGCCCGCTCATTTACCGTTAACAGGGCGTAGAGGGGGGCTGCCATATAGACCGTGGCGAAGAGATGGATGAACCGCAGGAATGCTGTCCACTCCATGATAGCTGACCTCCTTTCTGGTTCTTGAGCTATCTGGGCCACAACTTGGGTATGAAGAGCCAGGCACCCACCGTCAGGGCACCCAGGGAGGCGAGGAGCACCGCCCCGGCCGCCACGTCCTTGGCCACCTTGGCCCTGGGATGGTAATCGGGGTGCGCTGCATCCAGGGCCGCCTCCAGGGCCGTGTTGAACAGCTCCCCGGCCAGCACCAGGGTGATGGCTGCGATGAGGACCGCCCACTCCACAGCCTTCAGGCCCAGCACAGCAGCCAAGACCAGGGCCAGGGCACCCAGCATCACCTGGATACGGAGGTTGCGCTGGGTGGTCAGGGCCTGCCACAGCCCGGAGAGGGCGCAGCCCAGACTCTCCACAAAGCTGCGGTTAATCAAACGCCCCTCGCTCCCAGGGCGCTAAGCAGGGTCCTCTCCCGTCTCCTCATACGCGCCCGCCCCTGGGGGGTCTCGTGGTCGTAGCCCAGGAGGTGGAGTAGCCCATGCACCAGCAGGCGGCACAGCTCCTCCCGTACCGAGTGGCCCAGATCCTGGGCCTGGCGCTGGGCCTGGGGGAAGGAGATGATCACCTCCCCCAATCGGGTGGTCCCATCTGGAGGGGCCACAAAGGGTTCCTCGCCTTCCATCAGGGCAAAAGCGAGCACATCGGTGGTGCCCTCCATGCCCCGGTATTGCCGGTTGAGGCTGGCCACCGTGTCATCCCCCGCCAACACCAGCCCGACCTCCGTCTGAACGGGCACCCTTGCCCTCTCCAGGGCGAGCTGCGCCGTCTCCCGGAGCCACTCCTCCGCTACCTCCTGGCGGAACGGTCCCTCCACCTGGACATCGATCTCCATGGGCCCCCCTGGCTTGGCGCAATAATAGCACTGGGCCCAGCCCTATTCAAGCTGGCGCTTAAAGGGCCACGGCCCGCTAACCGGGGTGCTGGGGTGGCAACAGGCAGCGGCCCGCCTGCAGGGAGACAGGCACCCCCACCCTCCCCTGGAGCAGCAGGGCCTGCTGCTCTGCCGCCTCAGCGTCCTCCAGATGCTCATGGAAGCTCACCTGGGAGCCATCGGGAGAATAGGCAACAAGACACACCATAGCGCAGCGACCCACCCTAAGAGCCTGTGAACAAATCAACGGCAGTGTAATTTTTCCGTTCGTGGTGAGCCTGTCGAACCACGAAACCTCGCCCTTCGACTCGGCTTATGGCGAACGGGATGGTGATTTCTTCACAGCCTCTAAGTCCAACATATCACGCTGAGAGCAGGGAGGCAAACAAAAGGGCAGGGCACTGGGGGCCCTGCCCTGGCTGGTGGAATGGAGCTAGGCAGCTAGGCTGCCCTCGCGGACCTCGACGAACTGGCTCTGTAGGTTGGTCGCCAGGTTGAGCAACTCCTCCTTGAGGGCCCTGTACATGGGCTGCTTCAAGGCCTGCTCAATCTCGTGCAGGTCTGTGGCCCCGATCATGATGGTGCGCTCTGGCCACCCTACTGCCACGTCCTCCAGCACACAGCAGACCGAAATGCCGGGCTGCCTCTTCCAGAAGGTAAGCAGGCTGTCCCGAACAAAGCGATCATGCTCTCCCTGCTTGCCAGGGACCACATCGTAGCGTATGGTGAAATACGTCATGCCTCCCCCCTTTGTGGTGTCTCCTAGACCCTCCCTGCCCGTGTGAGCCCCCGTTACGTCATATCCCACCCCCTCTGGCTCTCAGAAACAAACAGCCCTGGTGGCTATCCTGCCGTCCAGGGCTATCTGCCGCACTCCCTGCACACCACACCCTTCCCCGCATGTGCGTGATATAAACTTCTGCGAAGGCGCTTAAATTATAAGCCCCCGCCGGAGGAAATGTCAAGCGCTGCCTTTGGCAGGGGGGGCCGGTCTGCAGGGAAACACCTTGGGCGATGCCTCAGCCTGGCAGCCACACACCGGCTTGACACGGCACCCCGCCCCCAAGGAAAATGGGGTGTAATAGTCGGAAGCATTCCTGAGTGTTTGGGCGCTGCCTCGGCTTTTCGCCAGGCAGCAGGAGGAGGCATCATGAGCAAGGTCCAGTTCACTTCCCACAAGCACGAGTCCCTGGTCCACAATCACGAGCACCCCCATATCGTGCATCATCTAAAAGGGGGCAATCCCGGTGAGGTGGAGCACCTGGTAGCCCTTCATGCCCACGACCACAACCACTCCGCCACGGAACACTCCCACAGCGCCCATCAGAACCCGCAGCGAGAGCACGGGCATGAGGCCCACATCCACGACCACGCCAGCCCCACAATGCTGGGGCGGTGAAGATACAGGCTTTGTAGCTTTTTGGGCGCTGCCTCAGGCCTCACGGCCTGGCCGATGCCTGATCTATAGGGGGCCATGGTTGGGTGCTGGCATGTACAGGCCGTTTGCTGTCACTCCCGGCTGATGGTCATCAACAAAACATACCGCCTTTAGGCAGGCTGCGGTTCGCCCTCATCCCTTCGCCTTGCTCAGGGCAAGCTCTAACCTTCCCCCATCGAGGGGGAAGGGATTGGGCCTGTGCAACCAAGGACATGCGGGTGCTGGAGGGGGAACGAAGTGCTCGTCCGGGTGCTGCGCCGGGCGAGGCGTTTGGTAGTGCGGTTGAGAGCGAACCATCCCTCCCATGAACTGCTGCTTATGAGGCGGGGGCGGATACTGGCCTTGCTCAGAGCACCCACCTGACGGTCCCCCCACGCCGGGAGTCCAGCGCAGAAGCCGGCCCGCTTGAAGTGGGCCGCCCAAGGAATGGCCGTCCCCAAAAGGACATCACGCCCTCAGAACCGTTGGCGCAGCGACCTTCAACCGCAAGCGTCCGCTCGGGGCGAGCAAGACCACACCTGGCGGCTCTTGCTCGCCGTCCCCAAGCACTCTCACCCCTGCAGAAAGCCACCCCTGCTCAATCGGGTGATGGATTTCGGGACCCAGAGGGCCTGCGGAGCTTCCTTGACAGGGGTGAGGGGGCTGTATATAATGCCCATATCCTGGATGAAGGGTACGGCGGAGTCTAGCATCACTTTGGCCCCCCAGCCGGGGTTAATTAGCGAAAATGGACAGTAAATATGGATATCAGCGTGGTTTACCGCACTGTCTCCCTAGAGATCCAGGGTGGGCCAGTATTCTGTTAAGGAGGGCAA
>JACPQK010000107.1 GCA_016190535.1 Chloroflexota bacterium
CATCGGCTCCAAGGAGGGTTTGGGCCACGTCCCCATGTGCCTGCTGGACCCCGGGGACATCGCCCTGGTGCCCGACCCCTGCTATCCCGTTTACCCCGTCGCCACTATGTTTGCCGGGGGGGAGTGCCACTATTTGCCCCTCCAGGAGGAGAACGGGTTCCTGCCCGACCTGGACGATATGCCTCCCGAGGTGGCCCGGCGGGCCAAGCTCCTCTGGCTCAACTACCCCAACAACCCCACGGCAGCCGTAGCTACCCCTCAGTTCTTTCAGAAGGTAGTGTCCTTCGCCCGGGAGTACGACATCGCCGTGTGCCACGACGCCGCCTACACCGAGGTGGCCTTCGACGGCTACCAGCCTACCTCCTTCCTCCAGGCACCCGGCGCCCGGGAGGTGGGTATCGAGTTCCACTCCCTCTCCAAGAGCTACAACATGACAGGCTGGCGCATCGGCATGGTGGTGGGCAACGCCCAGCTCATCAACGCCCTGATGCGCTTTAAGTCCAACTTGGACTCGGGGGTATGCCAGGCCGTCCAGCAAATGGCCATTGCCGCCCTGAACGGCCCTCAGGAGTGCATTGCCGAGCACAACCGCATCTACCAGGCTCGGCGGGACCGCATCCTGCCGGTGCTCGAGAAGCTGGGGCTGCGGGCGCTGCCCCCAAGGGCCAGCCTCTACATCTGGGCGCGGGTCCCGGAGGGCTATACTACCCTGGCCTTCACTGCCAGGGTGCTGGAGGAGGCCAAGGTGGTAGTTACCCCGGGCACGGGCTACGGCCAGGCAGGCGAGGGCTACATCCGCCTCTCCCTGACAACTGCCGACAAGCGCCTGGATGAAGCCCTGGACCGGCTGTCCCATATGAGACTATAAAAGTGGCGATAGATATAGCGATTGGCCCCCTCCGGGCCAGTGAGGTGGAGGTAGCCGACCGCATCTTCCGGCTGGCCTTCGGCACCCGGCTCGGCCTTCCTGACCCCCTGAGGTTCGGCGGCGATGCCGCCATGGTTCGGACCCGCCACCGGGCCGGCCATATCTCCGCTCTGGGTGCCCAGGGGGGAGGCGAACTGGTAGGCTCTAGCTTCGCTACCAACTGGGGCAGCGTGGGCATATACGGCCCGCTATCGGTGCGCCCTGACCTGTGGGACAAGGGTATCGGCAAGCGCCTGGTGGAGGCGAGCATGGAGACCTTAGTTCAGTGGGACAACAAGCACATGGGGCTCTTCACCATTGCCGAGAGCCCCAAGCACCTGGGGCTCTACCAGAAGTTTGGCTTCTGGCCCCGGTTCCTCACCGCCATCATGGCCAAGCCGGTGACGTCGGCGAGGAGTGGGGGGCAGTGGTCGAGGTACTCTGAGGTCCCGGAGGCAGAGCGGCCCAAATGCACTGCAGCGTGCCGGGAGGTTGCCAGCTCCCTCTACGAGGGATTGGACCTATCGGGGGAGGTCCGCAGCGTGGCCGACCAGGGGCTGGGCGATACTCTCCTGCTCTGGGAGGGCAGCAGGCTTGCGGGGTTTGCCGTATGCCACTGGGGCCCCGCTACCGAGGCTGGGAGCGGTGTGTGTTATGTGAAGTTCGGGGCGGTGAGGTCCAGCGCTGGTGCTGGAGAGGCCTTCGAGCGCTTGCTGGAGGCCTGTGAAGCCCTGGACCAGGCACAGGGCATGCCGCGGCTGGTGGCAGGGGTCAACACCGCCCGCCACGGTGCCTACCGGAAGATGCTTTCCCGGGGATTCCGCACCGTTGTCCAGGGGGTAGCCATGCACCGGCCCAACGAGGCCGGCTACCACCGGCCCGACGTCTACGCCATAGACGACTGGCGCTGACCTGCGCCTTTACCCGCACGCCAGCAGGGACCTTTCTGATACAATAGCTGGCGCAGCTATAGAAAACTGCACCATGAGGGTCATCAGCACCATTGCCGAGATGCGCCAGGCCCGCCGGGAGTTGCCGGAGCCGGTGGGCTTTGTGCCCACCATGGGCTATCTCCACGAGGGCCATGTTGCCCTGGTGCGCCGTGCCCGCCCCGAATGCGCCTCCGTGGTGGCCAGCATCTTCGTCAACCCCACCCAGTTCGGCCCTGGGGAGGACTTCGCCCGCTACCCCCGGGACCTGGCCCGGGACCTGGCCCTGCTGGAGCCCGCCGGCACCGACCTGGTGTTCCACCCCAGGCCAGTGGAGATGTATCCCCCAGGCTTCGGCACTGCCGTTGCCGTGGGGCCTGTAGCCCAGCGGCTGGAGGGGGCCTCCCGCCCAGGCCACTTCCAGGGGGTAGCCACCGTGGTGGCCAAGCTCTTCGGCATCGTCCAGCCCCAGAGGGCCTACTTCGGCCAGAAGGACGCCCAGCAGGTTCTGGCCATCCAGCGCCTGGTGGCCGACCTCGATATCCCCGTGGAGGTGGTGGTAGTGCCCACCGTTCGCGAGCCCGACGGCCTGGCCATGAGCAGCCGCAATTCCTACCTCAACCCGAGGGAGCGGCAGGCGGCCACGGTGCTCTGGCGAGCCTTGTGCCGCGCCCGGGAGCTGTGGCAGGCCGGGGAGCGGGATGCCGCCAGGCTTCGCAGCGAGATGACGGTTCTTATCCAGGAGGAACCCCTGGCCCGTATCGACTACGTGAGCGTGGCCCACCCCGAGACCCTGGAAGAGCTGGACCGGGTGACTGGATCAGCCCTGGTCTCCCTGGCAGTGCACATTGGGAACACCCGGTTGATTGACAACATCACCCTGGACTGAGGCGGGCTGCGGCCTTGAGACAGATACTAACCGCTATAATATCGAGAGGGGTTACCTTGATTAAGGATTCGGCTGAGAGCTTGAGGGACTTACATTGAAGGTTCTGGTGACCAACGATGACGGCGTCTATGCTGCCGGGCTGTGGGCCTTGGTCCGCGCCCTGGCCCCGCTGGGCCAAGTGGTGGTATGCGCCCCGGACCGGGAGCAGAGCGCTGTGGGCACCTCCCTCACCCTCCATGTGCCGGTGCGGGCACGGCAGGTGGCCCCCCTGGTGGAGGGGGTGCCCACCTGGGCCGTGGAAGGCACCCCCGGGGACAGTGTGGTCCTAGCTGTCGATAGTCTGCTGGACCACGATATCGACCTGGTGGTCTCGGGCATCAACGACGGCTCCAACCTGGGCCACGATGCCCTCATCTCCGGCACGGTGGGGGCCGCCCTCCAGGGGTATTTCCACGGGCTGCCTGCCCTGGCTATCTCCGTAGCTGCCATTAAAGAGGTGCGCTATGAGGTGGCCGCTCGCGTGGCAGCCCATGTTGCCCGGCTGATAGGCAAGGGCCAGGTCCCCCGGGAGACCTTGCTCAATGTGAACGTCCCCAACCTTCCCCCGGACCAGGTCCAGGGCATAGAGATAACCAGGCTGGGCCGTCGCTCCTACCGGGAGACGGTCGAGGAGGGGCACGACGCCAGGCGGGCCTATTACTGGATCACGCGCCGGGAGCCAGCCAGCGAGATGGAGCCAGGGACCGATATCCACGCCGTGCGCCACAACTACATCTCCATCACCCCGCTCCATACGGACTGGACGTGCTCGGGCCAGCAGCCGCTCCTGGAGTCCCTGGTGCCCGTCCTGGAGGAGGGGCTGCGAGGCCTCCTTGACCCCCTGTAGCCAGCCTTGCTACAATCGCACCAGGTGGGGATATAGCTCAGCGGGAGAGCACCGCGTTCGCATCGCGGGGGTCGGGGGTTCGAATCCCCCTATCTCCACCTACCAAGACTCGAACCTCTTGGCTACCAGGCCAGGGCAAAGGTCGCTGAAAAGTTTTACCTTTTGTACCGTATGGTGGGCCGGTATGGGATAATGACAACCAAATCGCCAAATATTCAATCCTCGTAACTTTACGCCAGTCGTCACCTGCGTCTATGTATAATCAACTAATGGAAGCGCAGTCAGGATGGCTGCCGCCGCTGTTCAGGCGGGAAGTGTGCAGATGAAATGATACGTCTCGTGATTCCTCCGGTGACGCTGGCTCTGGCCGCGTTGGCCCTCGCATGCGGTGGACCCAAGCCATTGGCCACTGTCACACCCACGCCGACTGTCCTACCCGCCTCGCCCTCTCCATCTGCTCCACGTCCAATAGCAACCTCGCAGCCAGCCACAGTCCTCGCTGAGCAGCCGGTCAGGTTCACAGTCCTGGTGCCCACCGAGACCCCGTTAAAGGACGAGGTTTTTCTGGTGCTGTTGCCCTTCTACGACTGGTCAGAACTGGAACGAATTCCCATGGAGCGCAACGGGGACGGCACCTGGTCCGCCACGGCGATGGTGGCCCAGGGGGGCCTGGTGCGCTACGTGTATGAC